>CBFHVR010000043.1:0-21386 GCA_965659495.1 uncultured bacterium | reverse complement strand
GATTGTATATCTACAGTCTACAAACACCAACTGGTATTAAGACTAAGAAGATGGTTCTAATGAAATAATGCATTTCATACATAAATAGATTAGAAAAGATGGGGCTTATTTAAAGCCCCATTTTTTTATTAAAAAAATATTAACATATCATGTAAATTTAAATAATGTCAAAAAATACTAAAAAGAAACTAGCTGCTGTAATGTTTTGTAAGTTTGTTGATTATGATAAATATGTAGCAAACGATAAAAAATTATCAATAAAAATATTATCAGATTATATTTCTGTGATTAATAATGATGTTGGAAAACATCATGGTAGAATCATTAAAAATATAAATGAGACTATTTTTGCTGAATTTCCATCAACTACTGATGCTGTTAAATGTGCAATATCTATTCACTATAATTTTAATAAAGAAAATTCACAAAATCCAGACACTTATCAAATTCATGGAAAAATTGGTATCCATATGGGAGAAGTTTATGAAAAAGATGGAGATTTGTTTGGAGATGGAGTGAATTTGGCTGCAAGAATTCAACCAATTGCCGAAACAGATGGTACAGTTTGTACACAATCAGTTTATAATGCAATTAGAAGTGATGGTAATATTTTTTTAAGAGATATGGGAAGAATAGCTTTAAAAAATATACAAGATCCAGAGAGAGTTTTTAAAATATACCAAGATGAGAACCATTATAATAAAGAAACTGCATCAGAGCTTAATGAGAAATTGATAGAAGCAGGAGTAGATTTATTTGATAGAAAGTCAGGTAAAGATTCAGTTACACCTATAGCAGTTTCATATGTTAAAAATTTAGGTTCATCTGATGATGATTTCTTCTGTTATGGAATTACTGAAGATTTAATATTAGATATAAGCAAAGCAAAAAAAATGAGAATTCCTAAAATTAATGAAGTTATTAAATTTAAGGATTCTACTTTAGATTCGTTCGCAATGGGAAAAGAGTTAAATGTAGACTTTTTAATCGAAGGCAATATTATGAAAGTTGGTAGTAAATTTAAATTATCGATGCATTTTTCTAATATTAAAACATCCTCATTAATTTGGGATAAAAGTTGGGAAGGTACTGCTAGTAATATACAAAGTATTCGTTCTGAAATTGCAATTAAGGTATTAGAATCTGTAGGTCTTGAGATTCCTCAATCATTATTAGATAATTTAGATAAAGAAGATAAAATATCCCCTGAAGCTTATGAATTATTTATTAAGGCAAAGTATACTAATTTTAAAGCAAGAAGTACAACCGATAGAGAAATTGCACAAGACCTATTTAAAAAAGCCATCAAAACTGAACCTAATTATGTTGAAGCTAGATATAATTATGCAATGACTATGTTTCAAAATAATCAATATGAGAGAGCTGTTGATATATTAGATGACGCTATGCTTATTGCAAAAAAACAACGAGATAATTCTGGAATGGCAGGAATTAATAATTGTTATGGAATAATTTATGCTAGATGGGCTAAATATAATAATGCACTAAGTTATTTTGAAAAGGCTTTAGAGTTGAGAGCAAAAGAAGATAATCTCGATGAAGAATCAAAATTATTACAGAACATTGGTCTTGTTCATAGTCAAAATGTTCAATTGGAAAAAGCATTAGACTATTATAATAGAGCCCTAGATATAAAAAGAGAATTAGATGATAAAAGAGGAATTGCTACAACACTGTATAATACTTCTTTAGTTTACAGAAGAATTGGTGATTTTTATAAGGCAATTAATTATTCAATAGAAGCAATAGATATTTTCCAAGAATTAAATGTTAAAATGTATGACTCAATACTTAAAACTTATTTAGGTATGTATAGAGTATTTATGGGACAGTATGATAATGCTGAAAAAGATATTTCAGAAGCATTAGATATTTGTAAAAATATGAACGATGTTAATTCACTTGGAATGTGCCATAGAGCCTTAGGTATAATGTATTTAGATCAGAAAAAATGGGTAAAATCTCAACATCATTTTAAAACAGCAATGGCTAATCATAAAAAAGCTGAGCACAGATCTGCTTATGAAGGTACAATAGTATTCTTAGCCTCAGCTTATTTCTATGAAGGTAAATATGAAAAAGCCTTAGAATATATAGATAAAGCTGTTTTAATTACTTCTAGAAGAAAAGATGTATCATTTTATGATACAACATCCAGAGCAGTACAAATGTTAATTAAATCAAAAATTGATAAGTGTAAAGAGAAAGATGTTGATAAATTAGCTAAGGAAATTATCGAATCTTCATCCGAAAGAGAAAACAATAGAGAATGCTTATATATAAGTCAAACTTATTTAAATATTGGAAATCAGAAAAAAGCAGATAAATTTCAAAAATTATCTAGAACTGGTTTATTAAAATCTGCTGAAAAAATTTCTGATAAAAAATATAGGAATGATTATTTAAGTACTTATATGCATAAACAAATGTTAAATGAAAAAGCTATTGCATATGATACAGAATTAAAAACTAAAAAGGTTGAAGATAAAAAAGCTCTTTCTCCAACTCCTGAAAATATTGATTATAATTCTTCTATATGTCCTCAATATGGTACATACTTTAATTTTTGCCCCAATTGCTCTTACAATAATATAAAAAACGATTTTAAATTTTGCCCTGATTGTGGTACCTCGTTAACAAAGAGATAATTTAATGAAAATTGGAACAGTTATCGTTACTGATATCGTAGGTTACAGTAAGCTTACTGGAGATAATCAAGAGCTAGCTCTTGAGCTGCTAACTGAGCATGATTCTATAATACAGAAGTCTATAAATTTTTTCGATGGAAAAGTATTAGTAAATAGAGGGGATGGATTCGTAGTAATATTTGCTGATTCTAAAAATGCAATTCTTTGTTCTACAGATATACAAACAAAAATTAATAGAAGAAATAAATTAAGTGTAAAAAACAGAAAATTTAAAATAAGAATAGGAATTCATAGTGGTCCATATGAAATAGAGAAAGGTGAATATCATGGCGAATGTGTTGATATAGCATCTGAACTTGAACCGTTAGCTCCAAAAGGTGGAATTTTAATAAGTTCAAAATTAAATTCTGATATTGAATATATTAAAAATATTTTTACAAGAGAGTATAAAAAATTTAAAATAAATAAATCTAATCAAGTAACATATGAGGTATATAATAATATGATTGATTGGTATAGTGATTCATCAAATATTTTCATTTCTAATGATAAGAAGTATATTGAAAAAATGCACTATTATTATAATGAAGGAGATTACTCCGCGAGTATAAAATTTGCAAATTCTATTTTTGAATCAACTAATAATAGAAACTTAAAAATTGAAACTTCAGGATTCCTATGTAACGCTTTTATATCTACCGGTAGAATAGATTATGCAAATAAAATTATAAAAAAGATTAGGAAAGATTCCTCTGATAATATTAATAATGAGTTAAAGGGACATTATTTGAAATTAGAAGCTCATATTTTTTCTAATAATGGTAAGTTTAAAAAATCTGATTCTCTGTATAATGAAAGCTTAAATATTCTTTACTCAATAAAGTCTAAATATTTTAATGAGGTTCTTTTTTATTTATATATGAACTTATATCTAAATGGTAATTTAACAGCAGAAATATTTAGTAAATGGGATATAGTATTAAACAATGATAAATATAAAACTCTTATTGAAGTTTTTAAATCAGTAGTTACAAATAATGAAATTAATAACTCCCAAATTAAGAAAATTAATAATATATCAAGAATACAAAATAAATCTTATTGTTATTGGTTATTAAGTCATTATTATATTAATAATAAAATGATTAATGAATCTTATCATTATGAAACCAAGGCTCAGGATTTGTTACAGCTATGTTCCAATAATATATCTGATAAAGGCTTGAAAGAAAATTTTAAGAAAAACATTTTTCTTCATAATAAAATATTATCTGAAAGTTCTGTAAAGATTGATGATTTATTTGATTTTTCTAATGAAAATCTTCAAGAAGATTCATTAAATAGCCTGAATTCTGATAACTTTAATTTTTGTATTGAATGTGGAATTGAAAATATAAATAACGTATCAGATTGTTTTGAATGTAAAACTGATCTAAGAAAGGATATCTACCATTGATTAGATATAAAGATATCAATAAAGCTCATATTAGAAGAGAACAATATTCAAAATTATATAATGAATCAATCAATAATAATGAAAAATTTTGGTCTAAAGTATCAAAGAGAATTGATTGGTTTGAAAATTGGGATAAAGTATCAGATGTTGACTATTCAAAAGCAAAAATTAAATGGTTTGAAAATGGAAAATTAAATGTATCCTATAATTGTATTGATAGACATATAGAAAATGGACATGGTGATGATATTGCCTTGATATGGGAAGGCAATGATATATTAGAAGATAAGCAATTTACTTATAAAGAATTATTAGAAGAGGTTTCAAAATTTTCAAATGTTCTTAAATCCAATAATATAGTTAAAGGTGATAGAGTTTGTATTTATATGCAAATGATACCAGAACTAGCAATAGCGATGCTAGCATGTTCAAGAATTGGTGCTGTTCACTCTATTGTTTTTGGAGCTTTTTCTTCAGATTCATTAAGAGATAGAATTAATGATTCTAGATGTAGAGCTGTTGTTACCCAGGATACAGGAGTTAGAGGGTTAAAAAAAAATATTCCTATGAAAGATAATGTTGATAAGGCCATTATTGATTGTCCTTCTATAGAAAAAGTTTTTGTAGTAAATCATACATCATCAAAAATCAAAATGAAAATTAATAGAGATTTATGGTGGCACGAGGAAATGTTAAATATTTCTTCAGATTGTAAGCCTGAATGGATGGATTCAGAAGATCCTTTGTTTATCTTATATACCTCTGGTTCAACTGGAACACCAAAAGGAGTATTGCATACTACAGGTGGATATTTAGTTTATGCATCATACACACATGAAATTGTATTTGATTATCAAGATAAAGATATATATTGGTGTACAGCTGATATTGGCTGGATTACAGGACATTCTTATATTATTTATGGACCATTATCAAATAAAGCAACAACTTTAATTTTTGAAGGAGTTCCTAATTATCCTGATTTTTCTAGATTTTGGCAAATAGTTGATAAACATAAAGTAAATATTTTCTATACTGCACCTACTGCATTACGAGCTTTGATGAAAGAAGGAAATGAATTTGTAAAAAAAACTGATAGAAAATCTTTAAAATTATTAGGTTCTGTTGGTGAAACAATTAAAGAGCCTGAATGGAAATGGTATTATGAAGTTGTAGGAGAAAAAAAATGTCCTATTGTTGATACATGGTGGCAAACAGAAACAGGAGGAATTATGATAACTCCATTACCTTCAATGGATAATTTTAAGCCTGGTTCTGCAACAAAACCATTTTTTGGAATTGAACCTATCATTTTAGATCCTAATGGAGACGAGGTTATGGGTAATCCAGCTGAAGGATTATTAGCAATAAAAAAATCTTGGCCTGGACAAATGAGAACTTTATATGGTAATCATAAAAGATTTTTCGATACTTATTTTTCACAATTTAAAGGATATTATTTTACAGGTGATGGAGTAAAAAGAGATAAAGATGGTGATTATTGGATTACCGGAAGAGTAGATGATGTTT
Organism: uncultured bacterium; assembly: GCA_965659495.1. Lineage (GTDB taxonomy): Bacteria > Fidelibacterota > Marinisomatia > SCGC-AAA003-L08 > D37C17. Next base: position 15,731 of record CBFHVR010000043.1, on the reverse strand, counting down.
TGAATGTTTCAGGTCATAGATTAGGTACTGCAGAGATTGAGGGGGCTATTGGCCAACATAAAGACGTTGCAGAAGCCGCAGTTGTAGGCTATCCACACGATTTAAAAGGACAGGGAGTATATGCTTATGTCACTTTAATGACTGGTGTTGAATCTAATGAAATAATTGAAAATGAAATAAAATTTAAAGTTAGAGAAATTATAGGTCCTCATGCCTATCCTGATAAAATACAATTCTCACCTGGTTTGCCTAAAACTAGATCAGGTAAAATTATGAGGCGAATTCTTAGAAATATTTCAGAAGGAGAAATAAATAGTTTAGGTGATATTTCTACTCTATCTGATCCCTCTATTGTTAAATCACTAGTAAAAAATAGAAAATAATTATTTAATTCTTTTAATTATAGCAATTCCTTTATCATTATCATCAATATAATCAAATTCAAAAAAGCTATATTCTTTCTTCCATAATTTTATAGTTTCTTGTTCATTTTTTCTTCTAGCATCATCTAGAATTATAGTTGAACCGCTTTGAATTTTATCAAGCATTAATGGTAAAGCTGGATATCTGGGAAACTTTGAATTTTTTGTGTTTATAGGTGGACCATCTATGACAAATAAGTCGATTTTTTTATTTATATTAAATTTATCAGTATCGTACCACTTTAAATTTTTATTATTATCTAAATTATATTCTTTTAACGGAGCATATATTACATCTGCATATTTTTCAAGATTATGTTTTTTTAATTCATGTCTTGTTTTTTTTGCATAGATCTCATCATGATCTAAAGAAATGATTTTACCTCCCCCATACTTTTTTATTGTGTAAGCTGCTATTAATGTTGAAACTCCTGATCCTGCTTCAAGGATTAGATTAGGATTATTTTTTTTAATAATATCAGTAACTTTATATAAATAATCTGGGCTTGCAGCATAACCTCTTGTATTTGGTAATTTTTTTATAATATTTAAATCATTTAATAGTGGTATTAACACTTCTATCTGTTGATAAGAAATCGTTATATCATCAAATGAATAAAGTTTTGAGTACAAATAATTTATGAGAAAAATTATAAATATAAATTCAAAATTATATTTAATTGTTAATGATGTACATATAATTAAGTATAAGATGCAAATAATACATGATATTATAAAACTTTTCTTAATAGCTTTGTTTTTTTTCATTTTTTTTCCATTCTTGATTTCTTAAAAATTTTCTACTATGAAATTCGTCTGCCCAAGTGTCAATTACTGATCCAAGATCAACTGCGACACCATTATATTTTTTTATATATTTACTAAATGGTTTTGCGTATGCACCAGCTGCTAAAAACCAAATATCAACTTTATTTGCATTTAATTTAATGAAATTTATAATATCATTATATTTATCAATACTCATTTTTAAATTAAATTTTCTTAAATCTCGTTTTGGTATTGACTTTTGATATAATACTTTAGAATTAAATTTTAAAAAAAAATCATTTAGATTGAAGTGTGTAATAAGTCCAATTTTTTTATTTGTAATTAATTTTTCAGCTATTGGATTTTTCAACTTATTTTTATTTGGTAATTTTATAAACTCTAGTTGAAAATGATTGTCAACATATTTTTCTTTATTAAATGAAAAGTAATTTGTTATTTTTGGTTCAAATTTTCTTACGCTACTGGTATATCCATAATAAAAATATTTTATCGGAACACCTATATAATCAGCATCATAGAAAGAATTTATCAATTCTTTTCTAAAGAATTTTTGAAACGAAAAATTGAAATAACTAATATTAAAATGTCTTAATTTTTTTAGGTATTTTCTTAATTTAATCCCCTTAATATTTTTATAACCAATTATTACATTCTCCCCATCGCTTTTCCTGATAATTGATGATGGAATATTATTTTCAACTCTATTGATCATTTCTAATAATAATTGATTATTACTTATAGATATATTGTAAATATTTTCTTTATTCAATTGCTCTATCCAATGAATCTATTAATAGAATGTTAGGATTTAAATTACTTAACGCACTTGCAATAATTCTTCTTGAACCATCAAGTATGAATATCTCTTCATTTTTGGCATTTCCACCAATTATATTTAATGCTTTCCCTGTAATATATAGAGGATTACCCATATCTTTTTTAATTAGTATCTTTCTATATTTTTCAATATCATTAAATCTTTTTTTTGTGATATTATTCTTTAATTGTAGGATAATATCATCAGTATCGATTTGTAAATTAGTTGATATTAAGTCTATTGTTATTAATTGCCAAAAATTATTGCTCCAATTCATATTTGTAATTAACTGATATTTGAATATTTTATTTATTATTCTTTTAACAAAAAACTTTCCTGTCCACATATTGCTTATTTTGTATGATTTTAGAAAATCCTCGACATTTATATTTTTAATATTAGATAATAATTGAACTTCTAAAGTTGTCGATGAATTAGGAATAATTTTCTGTTTAAAATTATGCATTTATAAAATTATATAATATATGGAATTATAGCTTTTCTGTTACTAGGATAATCAAATTTTTCCTTATACCATTTATGTTGAGAAAGAGCTCTAGGAAATAAGTTTGCTATTGTCCAAATTGCAAATAGTAGACTTGGTAATGACCAGCACATGAAAGCAAAGCCAATCCATTCCATCATTTCACCAAAATAATTTGGACATGAAATTAAATTGTATAATTTTCCTTTTGGAATTTGATATCCATTGTTTTGTTTTTTAATTTTAATTAAAACATTGTCAGCATTAATATTAATTAGTGTCCCTATTATAAATAATGGTAAGCCAATAATAAAATTTAAGCTAAAGATATAATCATTTGAAAAGACTGCAAGGTTTCCTAAGTGGAAACCATTTATAAATCCATTAACTATATTAAAAAATATTGCTGAACAGATAACAGATATTGGTATTTTAGAGGATTTATTTATTCTCAATGGAAAAATAATACTTCTATTAATGTAATGTGTTATCCAAATTAATATTAAAAACCAATGAATGATAGACTTTTCTCCACTCCCAATAATAAAAAAATATAATAAAAATAATGGAGAAATTATTTCTTGGATAAACCAACCTAATTTATAATCAATTAGAAATCCAAATTTCCTATTAGAAAATTTTCCATATGGAGCAGTGATTTTGAATAGCAAAAAAAAAGAAATTATCGCTAAAATAAGCCAAGGGATTAATATAATATTATATAAATTTAATAACATAATTATTTGTTAATTTAATAAATATTATATCAACTAACTTAATTAAATGAATTTTAAGCTCACAATTAAATATGATGGTTCTAACTTTTCTGGTTGGCAAGTTCAGCCAAATCAAAGAACAGTTCAAAATGAAATAGAAGTTGCAATTAGAGAAATTTTTCAAATAAAAGATTTAAAGTTATATGGATCAGGGAGAACAGATTCTGGAGTCCATGCTATTGGGCAGGCTGCTAATTTTTTAATTAAAAGTACAGATATGGAAACAACTCAGATTTTGAATGCCATAAATTCTAAAATCAGTAGAGATATTTATATTTTAGATTGCGAAGAGGTAGACGAAAATTTTAATTCTAGATTTTCTGCAAAAAGTAGAGAGTATATATATAAAATTTCTAAAAAATATTCTCCATTTTCAAGAAAATACTCATGGTATCAAAAATATAATCTTAATATTAAAAAATTAGAAAAGTGTTCAAAGGTTTTGCTTGGTGAACATGATTTTAGTAATTTCTGTAAATCAACATCACTGAAAAATAAAAATTTATGTAACATTACAAAATCTTCATGGAATTTTTCTAATGATAAAATTTTTTTTGAAATTAAATCAAATAGATTTTTACATCATATGGTTAGGATGTTGGTAGGAACAATGATTGAAGTTTCAAAAGATCGAATTTCAGAACAAAATTTTTACGATATGATTTATAATATTAAAATGGATAAAAAAGTTGTTACTGCACCTTCATTAGGATTGTATTTATATAAAGTGAACTATTAAAATTCTTTATTTAAAATTTGTTAATTATATAATATATTTACACATAAGATTTAGGTTTAATTTCACTTCAAAAAATATTTAAGGATAATAAATGATAGATAGATATTTTACAAAAGATATGAAAAGAATTTGGTCTGATCAAAATCGTTTCAAAACTTGGGAAAAAGTTGAAATAGCTGTAGCAGAAGTAATGATGGAAATGGGAATAGTTCCTGAAAAGTCCCTTCAAATAATAAAAAAGAAATCAAAATTCTCTGTTGAAAGAGTCCTAGAGATTGAAAAAGAAACTAGGCACGACGTTATTGCATTTTTAACAAATCTTGCTGAAAATATCGGTCCTGATTCAAGATATCTACATATGGGTATGACATCATCTGATTTATTGGACACCTCGCTTGCATTACAATGTAAAGAGTCAGGTGAAATAATATTAAAAAAACTAAATGATTTTTATTCTATTCTTAGAGATAATGCTATTAAATATAAAAAAACATTTCAGATAGGACGTTCTCATGGGGTCCATGCTGAACCTATTACATTTGGTTTAAAAAATGCTTTATGGAGCGAAGACATTAAACGATGTATTTACAGATGGGAAAATGCATTGAAAAATATTTGTGTAGGCCAAATATCTGGTGCGGTTGGTACGTACCAACATATAGATCCCATTGTGGAGGAGAAAGTGTGCAATAAATTAGGGCTGGGTGTTGAAACAGTTTCCAATCAAGTTATTCAAAGAGATCATCATGCAGAGTTTTTAACATCATTAGCTTTAATTGGTTCAACAATAGAAAAAATAGCTATTGAAATCAGACACTTACAAAGAACAGAAGTACTTGAGGTTGAAGAGTATTTTTTAAAGGGTCAAAAAGGATCCTCTGCAATGCCACATAAAAGAAATCCTATTGTGACCGAAAGAATGACTGGTTTTGCAAGATTGCTAAGAACAAATGCTCATGCTAGTATGGAAAACATTGCTCTTTGGCACGAGAGAGATATCTCTCATTCATCTGTAGAAAGAATTATTTTACCTGATTCTACTTCTCTAGCTGATTATATGCTTGAAAGAATGACATTTTTATTTAAAAATTTTAATGTATATCCAGATAATATGATGAAAAATATTAATTTAACAAATGGTTTGATTTTCAGTCAGGAAGTATTAATTGCTTTAATTAAAAAAGGCTTAAAAAGAGAAGATGCTTACAAAATTGTGCAGAAAAATGCTATGAAGGTATGGGAAGAAAAATGTGATTTTAAAGAGTTACTATTAAATGATAAAGTAATAACTAAATATATTAACAAGGATGATTTAGATAAACTTTTTAACTTAGATAAAATCATGATTAATATAAATAAAATATATAAGAGGATAAATTTAAAATGATAGATTCAATTAAAAGCCAATTAGATAACACACTTGAGAAAATAGATTTAACTATTAGTGAAGATCATTATAGTGGTAAAGTAAGAGAAAATTTTTATTTAGATGATAAAATTGTAATGATTACAAGTGATAGAGTATCAGCTTTTGATCATATTTTAGGTACCATCCCTTTCAAAGGTCAGATATTAAATGAAATAGCCTGCTTTTGGTTTAATAAAACAAAAGATATTGTTCCAAATCATTTTATTTCATCTCCTGATGAACAAGTTTTAATTACAAAAAAAGCTAAAACCTTACCTGTCGAGGTTATAGTTAGACAGTATATAACCGGAAGTTTGTGGAGAGAATATAAGCAAGGAATTAATGGCCAATACGGATTCATGCTTCCTGAAGACTTAAAAGAAAATCAGGAGTTTAATAGCCCAATATTAACTCCATCAACTAAAGCTGAGTATGGTTTGCATGATGAGCCTATAGCAAGAGACAAAATTATTAATTCTCTGGTTGATGAAAAAGTATATAAAAAAGCTGAAGAATATGCCCTGCAATTATTTGATGCTGGTCAAAAATGGGCAAATAAAATGGGCCTTATTTTAGTTGATACAAAATATGAATTTGGAATTTATAATAACGAGTTAATAGTTATTGATGAAATCCATACTCCAGATTCAAGTAGGTATTGGGTTAAAGATGAATATCAAGATAGGTTTAACAAAGGTATTGGGCAAAAAATGTTAGATAAAGAAAATATTAGAAAGTGGTTAATTGAACAAGGATTCCAAGGTGAGGGCACACCACCTGAATTAACTGATGATATAAGAATTTTATTATCTCAGAAATATATGGAATTGTATAAAAAGTTATTAGGAGAAGACTTTAATCCTAGTATAGGTAATGTGCAAAGTAGAATCAAAAAAAATCTATCATTAATTGATTTAATATAATGATATTATCAATTAAAAGAGCAATACCAAGTATTATAACTATATCTAATTTATTTTTAGGTTTTACCTCTATTGTACTGCTGTCAATGAGTATAAATACAGAGGTAAGTTATATTTCAACTGCATGTTATTTGATTTTAATTGGATGTGTTTTAGATTCTATTGATGGAAAAATTGCAAGAAAACTTAATGTTTCAAGTGAATTTGGTAAAGAGATAGATTCATTAGCCGATTTAATCTCATTTTGTTTGGTTCCATCTTTTTTGATTTTTGTTTACTATAAAGTGATTTTTCCTAGTTATCTGAATTTAACGAGTTTAATTTTTTTAAGTTCATTTCCATTAATATTCGGAGCAATAAGACTTGCAAAATATAATGCTTTAGAAGAAATGCGTGAATCAGAAAAATATTTGGGCTTGCCAACACCTTCTAATGCAATTTTAATTTGTTCATTAATTTTATTTGTAAACAATGCACCTATTAGAATGATTTTGGGATTTAATCAATTTGAACAGGTTGTATATAATTATTTAAGTTGGTTATTTGAAATCCAATATATGATTCTTTTTATATCAACAATTAGCTCTTTATTATTAATGTCAAAAGTTGATTATGAGAAATTCCCTTTAATTAGTTTTAATATAAATAAACAAAATAATAAAGATCTTTTAAAAGTAATTTTATTTTTTATTATTTTATGTGTATCAATATACTACAGAGACTATGATATTATAATATTATTATTTATTTCAATTTATATTTTTGGAAATGTTTTAAAATTTTTAATTAACTACAATAAATGAAGAAAGTTTAATATGAAAGCAAAAATATTTATTAAATATAAAGATGGAATTTTAGATCCTCAAGGAAAAGTAACAGGTAATGCTTTGAATTCAATCGGTGTCAAGGGTATTGACTCATTGTCAATTGGTAAATATATAGAAATGGAATTCGACGATATAACTAGGGATGAAGCTGATAAAATAGCAAATGATTCTTGTAAGAAATTACTTGTTAATCCAAATACTCAAACCTACTCATATGAGATTATAAATGACTAAATGTGCTGTTTTAGTTTTTCCTGGATCTAATTGTGATAATGATGCATACTTTGTATTAAAAAATATATTTAAGATTGAAGTTAGTTTTGTTTGGCATAAAGATTCAAATTTAGATTCTTATCATATGATTTTAATTCCAGGTGGTTTTTCTTATGGTGATTATTTACGTACAGGAGCTATAGCTAAATTTTCACCTATTATGAAAGAAGTGGTATCTAAATCAAAAAAAGGAATTCCTGTAATAGGGATTTGTAATGGTTTTCAAATTTTGTTAGAATGTGGTCTATTACCAGGTGCGTTGATAAATAATAAAAATATAAAATTTCTAAGTCAAAATGTTAAGCTTGAAGTTCAAGATAATTTATCTATGTTCACAAATAAATTAAATAAAGGTGATACATTAGAAATGCCAATCGCTCACAAACAAGGAAATTATATTGCAGATATTGATACAATAAGAATGTTAAAGGACAATAATAGAATAGCTTTTAAATATTTAAACAATCCAAATGGTTCTCAATTAGATATTGCAGGGATTACAAATGAAGAAGGTAATGTCCTAGGAATGATGCCACACCCAGAAAGAGCTTGTGATAAAATATTAGGCTCAGATGATGGCAAGTTAATTTTTCAATCAATTATTGATAGTAGATTTTAATTATGAATAAAAATATAAGTTTTATTTTTTTTGTTTTATTAGTAGGAATGATGATAGGTACTATATTTAGTTTGCTAGTATCTTTTTTTATTCCTGATGGAGTAGTAAAGAATTTTTTTTTACTAACTCAATCACTTGGTTTTGGAGCTAGTAGTAATAATTGGGTAGAGTTAGGATTTTTAAGATTTAAATTAGGTTTTTTCTTCGATATAAGTATTGTAAGTATATTAGGATTATTTGTATCTTGGTATCTATTAAGGTATTTTAAATAAATTAAGGAGATAAAATGTTTGGTTTAGGTGGTGGAGAAATACTATTAATTCTGTTTGTTATTTTATTACTATTTGGAGCTAAAAAATTGCCGGAATTGGCTAAAGGTTTGGGTAAAGGAATTAGTGAATTTAAAAAAGCTTCAACTGAAATCAAAGATGAAGTAGAAAAAGCAATAGACAAAGAAGGTTCTGAAAAATAATTTTTTATGTCTGGTCACAGTAAATGGTCAACAATTAAACGTAAAAAAGGTGCTGCTGATGCTAAAAGAGGCGCAATATTTACAAGATTATCAAAAGATATAACTTTAGCTGCTAGAGATTTAGGTGGAAATCCTGATATGAATCCCTCATTAAGATTGGCAATAAAAAAAGCTAAATCCTCAAATATGCCAATCGCAAATATTGAAAGGGCTATTAAGAAAGGAACCGGTGATTTACCCGGTATTAAATACGATGATATAATCTATGAATGCTATGGTCCAAATGGTGTTGCTATTATTCTAGAATGTTTAACTGATAATAAGAAAAGAACAGTTTCTGAGATTAAAAATATTTTAACTAAAAGTGGTGGAAATCTAGGTGAATCTGGATGTGTAAATTGGATGTTTGAAAAAAAAGGAACAATATCTATATTAAAAAATGATATTTCAGAGGAAATACTTTTTGATTTAGAAATAGAGGATTTTGAACTTGATAACAATCAATATATATTAACAATTAGCTCAGATAAATTTGGAGATGTCAGCAATTCATTGGAGAAAAAAAATATTAATATTGAAGGTGAAGTGAGCTTAGTTCCAAAGAATACTGTTGAAGTTTTTGAAAAGGATTCTTCAAAAATTTTAAATTTAATGGAACAATTGGATGATCACGATGATATCCAAAAAGTTCACTCAAATTTTGAGATAATATAAAAATGATAATATTAGGTATTGATCCAGGTTTAATAAATACAGGCTATGGAGTAATCCAAATTACAGGAAGTAATAATTTGCAAGCAATTGATTTTGGTACTATTTCTCCAGATAAAAAAGAGAAGTTATCTTATAGATTAAAGACAATCTATGATGATTTATCTTTAATAATTAAAAAGTATAGTCCAAACATATTATCGATTGAAGAAGTTTTCTTTGGCAAAAATGTAAAATCAGCTCTATTACTAGGGCATGCAAGAGGTGTTTCCATGCTTTGTGCTTCTAATAATAATATTCCAGTTTTTGAGTATTCACCTAGAAAAATAAAGCAATCAATTACTGGTAATGGTAATGCAGATAAATCACAGGTTAAATTCATGGTAACTAGAGAGCTTAATTTAAAAAATTTAGATTTTCCTGATGATGCATCAGATGCCTTAGCCACAGCATTGTGCCATAATAATCAAATAAAATTGGATGAGTTATGATTGAATTTATATCGGGAAAATTAATAAAAAAATATCCTGATTTTGTTATTATTGATAATAATGGACTTGGATATAGAGTTAATATAACGCTTAATACATTTAATTCTTTACCAGATTTGTTAAAAGAGATTTTTCTAGATACATATTTTAATGTTAGTGAAAAATCTCAAGATTTATATGGTTTTAAAGATAAACTAGAGAAAGAATTATTTATATCTCTTATAAGTGTTTCTGGTATTGGACCTAAAAAAGCAATTTCAATTCTATCAACTGTAAATCCTATTGAATTTAAAAAGCGTTTAGTGGCAGGCGAGGTAAAGGTTTTAACCGATTTGCCTGGGATTGGTCCTAAAACAGCGAAATTAATAATTATTGAATTAAAAGATAAGTTCGTGTCAAGCTCTGATGATGAATTACCATTAGAATCAAGTGACTTTGATAGATCTGATGCATTCCAAGCACTTATTAGTCTTGGATATAGAAGTAGTGACATTCAAAAAGTTATAAATGAAATTGTTTCTAAGGATTTAAAAATAGAAACTCAAGAATTAATTAGAAAGTCCTTAAAAAAATTGAGATAATCCATGAATAAAACTTCTTTATATAATAAGCATGTCCAATTAGAAGCGAAAATTTTAGAATACGCAGGTTATAAGATGCCTATAAACTATAAAAATGGTATTCAATATGAATATAATGCAATTCGAAATAATGTAGGTGTATTTGATGTTTCACATATGGGAGAAATTTTTGTTAAAGGCCATGAAGCTCATAAATTACTATCAAAAGTTACCGTTAACGATTTGGATAAAATATCTGTAAAACAGGCTCAATATACAGCCGTATGCAATGAAAATGGTGGAATTATTGATGATATAATATTATATAAATTAAGTCCAAATGAATTTTTATTAATTGTTAATGGTTCAAATCTTAAAAATATTTTTAACTGGATTAAGAAAAAAAATAATTTTGATTGTCTTATTGAAGATAAAACAAATGATTATTCACTATTAGCGTTACAAGGACCAAATAGCAGAGTGATATTAGAGAAGATACTTCGTAAAAAAATTAGTTTAGCTTTTTATCACCACGATAAATATAAATTTTGTGATAAAGAAATCTTTGTTAGTAGAACTGGATATACTGGTGAATTAGGTTTTGAAGTAATGGCTAATCATAGCATAATAAATAAAATTTGGGATGAATTTATAGAATCTGGCGTGGAACCATGTGGCTTGGCAGTAAGAGATGTTTTAAGATTAGAAATGAAATATTGTTTATATGGAAATGATATTAATGAAAAAATTAGTCCCATTGAAGCAGGACTCAAATGGATTGTAAATAATGATAATGAATATATAGGTAAACATATAATCGATAATCAATTATCTAATGGTGTTGATAAGAAATTAGTATGTATAAAAATGCTAGATAAAGCTATCCCGAGAACGGGATATGAAATATTTGGTAATGAAAAAAAAATTGGAGAAATATCTAGTGGTACATTTTCTATAAGTTTAAAAACTGGTATTGCAATGGCTTATGTAGAATCTAAATATATTAAAAAAAATAAAATAGTGAATGTTAAAATAAGAAATAACTATTTCAAAGGGGAATTAGTAAAACCTCCATTTATTAAGAATTTTAGCTTACATAAATAATATGACTAAAAGACAAAAAGAAATTATTGGTTTAATATTAATTGTTTTTTCATTAATATCTTTTATAAGCCTAATCGGACATAATTATACTGAGAATCCTTATGGTTTATCTAATGATTCTAAAACACATAATTTTCTAGGCATATTTGGTATTGTTATATCACATTATTATTACCTTTTTTTAGGCTACACATCTATAATAATTCCTATAATTTCTTCTATCATAGGATATTTATTTATCTCAGATTTTAAGTCAAAAGTAAAATTAAAATATAATTTTTATATTTTGTTTGTAGGAATATTTCTATCTGTATTTATGAGTTTAATAGCATATTTTACAGATAACATAACTATAAGTAATAATTTCTCAGGGTTTATTGGTATTAGTATTTTCAATGCTCTAAATAGCCTATTAGGCTTATTTGGATCTATAATTATACTACTTGTTGTTTTTATTCTATTCATAACAAATATTTTAAAAATATCAATTTATGATTTATTTTTTGCAATTTTAGATAGGTTAAAAAAATATTTTCAATTTTTATATTTTATAATCACTAAAATAGGAAAAGGTTTTATAAAATTAATTAAAAAAAGAAAAATAAATGATGATAGTGATATAAATACTGATTATTTTAATAAGAATAATCAGTATAATAGTAATGTTGAAATAATTGATGATTATGAAGAAGATGCTGAAAGTGATATAAATGCTGAGGACGAAGTAGATAATGAGAATAATGAAAAGCTTGAAGATGTAGTAGATACCGAGAATGATAATTCCATTCAAGAATTGGTTAATGAAGAACAAATGATTGTCGAGGAAGAAACTATTATTGAAGAAGGAGATTTTAATTCAGAGAAGACGTCTATCAGTAAATATTTTAATTATAAATTACCAAATTTAGAATATCTTAAAGAGCCTATAGAAGTGATTAGGCAAAATGATGATGAGCTTCGTGCAAAAGGTGAACAGCTAAAATATGCATTATCAACATTTGGTGTTGATGGTGAAGTTAAAAAAACATCTCCAGGTCCTATTATCTCTTTATTTGAAGTTGAGCCAGCTATAGGTGTAAGAGTAAATAAATTTGTAAACTTATCTGATGATTTAGCAAGAATAATGAAAGCTCAGAGAGTAAGGATTATAGCTCCTATACCAGGATCTAAATCTGTGGGCATTGAGTTACCAAACGATAATATATCTACCGTATATATGAAAACTATTCTTAGCTCTAAAAAGTTTATTGAAAGTAAATCTAAGTTATCTATTGCGCTTGGTAAAACAACTACTGGGGATGCATACGTTTTTGATCTTTGTAAAATGCCTCACCTCCTTGTTGCTGGAGCAACAGGTGCTGGAAAATCAGTTTGTATAAATACCATAATTTTATCTATTTTGTATAAAGCAAAGCCGGATGAAGTTAAGTTTATTTTAATTGACCCTAAAAAATTAGAATTATCTACATATAAGAGTTTGGTTGGGTATCATTTAATTACATCTTCAAATCTAGATGAGTATGTAATGACTACTGCTGAAAATTCTGTTGCTATTTTAAATTCAGCTATTATAGAAATGGAAAGAAGATTCCAAGTTTTTTCTGATGCTAGAGTAAGAAATATTGATGAGTATCATACAAAACAATCAAAAGATGATTCTTTAGAAAAAATACCTTTCATAGTTGTATTAATTGATGAATTAGCAGATTTGATGATGACATCTGGTAGAAGTGTTGAAGAACCAATAACCAGATTAGCTCAAAAAGCAAGAGCAGTAGGAATTCATTTGGTAGTTGCAACACAAAGACCTTCAGTTGATGTTATTACAGGTCTTATAAAATCTAATTTTCCTAGTAGAATTTCTTTCCAAGTATCGTCCAAGATTGATTCGAGAACAATTATAGATCAAATGGGTGCTGAAAAATTATTAGGAAGAGGAGATATGTTGTTTTTATTACCTGGATCAGCTTCTCCATTAAGATTGCATAATGCTTTTGTAGAATTAAATGAAATTGAAAAAGTAATGGAACACATATCAAGTCAACCAAAACCTGATGAAATTAAATTGCCTGAATATGAAATAAAAAAGACTAATACAGATGTTGATATTGATAAAGATGACCATGATGAATATCTTCAAGATGCTGCAAAATTAGTTTTTGAATATCAGCAAGCATCAGTTTCTCTGCTTCAAAGGAAGTTTAGGATAGGATACAGTAGAGCGGGTAGATTAGTAGATGAGTTAGAATCACTAGGAATTATTAGTAGTTATAATGGAAGCAAAGCTAGAGAAGTCTTAGTAGACCAAGCATATTTAGATGAAATTTTTGGTGAAGATTAATTTTTGTTTATATCTATTTTTTAATATTTTATTTTGTTCTGATTGCTTAGAACAGTGGTATTCTAAAAATTTAAACGATAAAAATAAGATTATCCATTTAGAGATACTTGTAAATAATAATAAGCTTAACTTCTTTCAATATAAAGAAAATATAAAAATTAAAACTGATGATTATTCTCTTTTATTAAACGATGAAAAAACATCTAAATACATATTTAAAACGAATCAATTGCTTATTGATTTTCCAGATAAAAAATTTAAACGATATATAAAAAAAATTATTGATATCAAAAAAAATATAAAAAAATTTAAATCATTAGATAATAATATTTATTCACTAAAAAAAATTAATGGTATTGATACAATGAATTTATATTTTAACGATAATTGTTCTACTTTAGATTCAATTCTTGTTAAAGATAAAAAACTCGATTTAAATATAAGTAATATAAAAATTAATTTTTTAAACAAAGATAGTTTTGATAGTATCTTTGCTTTTCATGGTTTAGATAAAAATGTTAAGAAATATGATTTTAGATTTGAAAAATAAAATTTATAATATTTTAAAAATTATTTTACCATTACTATTAAGTATATTGTTTATTTCATATGCTTTAGAAGATTTTAATTATACTTTATTTATAGGCTCTTTAAAAAATGCAAACTATTTATTCATAATATCATCAATTTTACTTTTAATTATAATAATTTTTCTACGATCTTTGAGATGGAAACTATTATTTACTAAGCAATTGAAAATTAATGATTTATATAAATCTCAACTTATTGGTTATATGGGAAATAATATTTTTCCTTTAAGATTAGGCGAGCTATTAAAAGCTCTTTTTTTAGAAAAAAAAAGTAAGATTTCTAAATATGAAATTATAGGTACAGTAATTTTAGAGAGAGTTTTAGATCTTATTGGATTAATTATATTATTTCTAATTTTATTAAATTTTTCAATTATTGAACTTGTGTCGTCTGATTCAATTAAAGTTATTTATTTTTTGTTAATCTTTGCATCACTGTCAATAATTCTTTCATTTAATCTAAATAAAATAAAGAATTTTAAATTTAAAAATAGTTCCTTCCAAATCATTGATGATATTATATCCGGATTTTCAACGATTAATAAATCTAATTTTTTACTATCAATATTTTATACTATATTAATTTGGTTAAGCTATATAATTGTGGTTTATCTTGTGCAAAAATCGATGTATTTAAATTTAAGTTTTATTCAATGTATTTTATTGTTATTTCTATCATCGCTTGTATTGATGATTCCTTCAATGCCTGGTAATATTGGAACATTTGAAGGTAGTGTCGTGTATACTCTATTATTATTTGGTATTAAGGATGATTTTGGTTTTGCATTTATATTGCATGCGGTCTCCTTTATTCCTTATACTCTTTTAGGTCTGTTTTATCTAATTAAAGAAAGATATATTTTTAAACATGAATAAAATTTTAGTAACAGGTGGTGCAGGGTTTATAGGCTCTAATTTTATATATTATTGTTTACAGAATAATAATAAAATTTTGAATTACGATGTACTATCATATGCCGGAAATATTAGTAATCTTGAAAAAATAGCAGATTATGAAAAATATGAATTTATTAAGGGTGATATATGTGATAAAGATAGTTTAACTAAATACTTATCAAAATTCAAGCCAGACTTTTTAGTAAATTTTGCCGCAGAATCGCATGTGGATAGATCTATAGATGACTCTACAGATTTTATTAAAACAAATATTGTTGGTACATCTGTTTTATTGGATTGTTGTTTGGAGTATAGTAAAAAAATAAATAATAATTTTAAATTTATACATATTTCTACAGATGAAGTTTATGGAAGTTTAACCGATACAGGATTATTTTCAGAAAAAACATCTTATAACCCAAGTTCACCCTATTCTGCTTCTAAAGCTTCATCCGACCACTTAGTAAATGCATGGAACAAAACTTATG
>CBFHVR010000042.1:0-2781 GCA_965659495.1 uncultured bacterium | reverse complement strand
GTTTATTGCAATGACTATTGGAATTAATGATTACTTTAATGATGATATGAGCGATTTAGCAAATAGTCTTTTAGATGCAATTGAAGTTTTAAAGCAGGAAAATAATAGGATGGAATCTCCAATCTTAAATAAAGTGGATATCGATAATTTTGCAGCTAGTGGCTGGTCAATAGGTGGAGGTGCGGCTCAATATGCAGCAACCATTGACTCTAGCTTAAGAGCAGTCATTGCATTAAATCCAGGTTTAGCTATACAAGATTATGAAAACTGCAATAATCCAACCTATGATTATTACTGTCTTGTTCCAGAGCATTTAAATCATATTAGCCCAGTATTAATTATTTCAAGTGAGGGTGATATTGAGAATCCAACTGATATAGATGCTGCAGTTCACTATAATTACACACCTGAATCAACGAATAAAATGTTGTTTGAATTAGAAGGTGGAAATCATGGAACTGGTTTAAATCCATATTCAGGTTCAGGGGAATTAGGAGAAAAAGTTATTGATTGGTTAAATTATCATTTATTAGATAATTTAGATTATTGTGATACTTTATTAAATATTCCAAGTAGTGCTACACAGTTTTATACAAACTTACAATGTCAAGAGTTTCTTACTGGTGATATTAATGGAGACTATATAATTAATATTCAAGATATAGTTTTAACTGTTAACTTAGTTATGAGTGGAGAATATAATAGTACTGCAGATTTAAACTCTGATGGTGTTGCAAATGTACTTGATATAGTACAAATTATTAATATTATTTTAAACTAATCCATCCTGCTTTGGGAGCAGGGAGTAAATAAAAGGAAACTATAACTATGCTTATATCACCGGATGAAATTAATAAGTCTTTATCCAATTATGGTTGGAAATATAATAATAATAAAATAACTAAATCTTACTCTTTCAAAGCTTATATAAATAGTATAGATTTTGTTCAGAGAGTTGCAGAATTAGCTGAGAAAAATAATCATCATCCTGATATTCACATAGGCTGGTGTAACGTGAATATATCTATTACCTCTCACGATATGGGAGGCGTAACAACTAATTGTGTTAATTTAGGTATGGGGATTGATAATATTTTTGGACAGATAAAACAAAAATAAATACATTTATTTTAGAGGATTGAAACATGCTCTAACCCAATCAAATCAAGGTTGAATTTAAGAAAGTCTCTTTTATAGAGGCTTTTTTTATACAATATGATTATACCAGATATTCTTCAGTGTCAATTTTTAATATGCAAAATGAATAAAGCCTTGCTAAGTGTTATTTAGCATAGTAATTTATATGCTAAGCAATGATTAGCAATATGTTATAAATAATTAATGAGGATAGTATGAATAAAAAAATTGGTAAAATTATAAGAGAAATTAGGAATGAGAAAGGCCTTAGCTTAAGAAAGCTAGCTGAAATTGTAGGTGTATCAAACGTAAATATTTTATATATAGAAAAAGGAAAAATAAATACATCTTTACCCATTTTAAAAGGTATTGCAAAGGGTCTTAATTATAATATAGATAAATTATTATCATTTGCAAATATGATAGATGATGATATTAAATCTATTATAAATAAAAGGCCGGTATTGATAACTGAATTTTTAAGAGCTACAAAAAATTTTACAAACAATGATTGGAAGATACTCACTGAGAAAATTATAAATAATGAATTAGAATTAAAATCTCCTAAAAGATTAAAAAATGCTTAAATATACTAAATACTACATTCCTATATTTTCAGTTTTATTGCTTATATTTTTTATATTAAATGGAACCTATTACCCCACTATTTTTGTCATATTATTTTCGTCAACTTTCATTTTAGGGGATTTATTTATCAAACGGGATAAAGAAATACAATCTTTTTCTTACCCCATTATTTTAGATCTTTCTATTTATTTAGCCTTACCAATCTTATTTGTTTTAGTTTTTTTTGTCGTTTCTATATTCAGTAATAATTTACCTGTATGGTATATAAATGGATTTAAAACTATTTTAAATGTTGACTTCTTACAATTGCAGAAATCATTTAATCTGGTTGATAAAATTTCAATTATTTTCCAGGCTTTTTTACTCTGCGCAACATTGAGTATTGTTGCTGGGCATGAGATGTCACATAGAAAAAAAAATAAATTTGATTTATTTATTGGAAATTGGTTACTTGCTTTTTCTTGTGATTGTAATTTTGCAATTGAACATGTTTATGGTCATCACAAAAATGTATGTCTTTCTAATGATCCTGCCTCAGCTAAAAGAGGAGAAAATATTTATTTGTTTATTTTGAAAGGAATTGTAGATGAGCAAGTTTCAGGTTGGGAACTTGAATTAAAAAGATTAAAAAGAAAAAATATTAACCCTTTTACTATTAAAAATAGGATACTTCAAGGTTACCTGCGAAGCATCATTATAGCTTTAATAATTTTAGGTTTATTTGGAATTATTGGAATGTTTATATTTTTCTTAATTGCTTTTTTATCTAAGTCAGCATTAGAAAGTATAAATTATGTCGAACACTATGGATTATTAAGAGAAAGAGGTAAGCCTGTGGAAGCTAGACATTCTTGGAATTCTAACCATTTTCTTAGTAGTGTTTACTTATATAATGTAACAAGACATTCTCACCATCATAAAAATTCTAACTTAAAATTTTGGGAGCTTAATCCAAATCAGAAAGATGCTCCAATACTTCCTTATGGATATTTATCAATGCTATATTTAGTGGTTTTCCTACCTTTTATATATCAAAAAATAATGAATAAAGAATTA
>CBFHVR010000041.1:0-1920 GCA_965659495.1 uncultured bacterium | reverse complement strand
TACTATGTGCGACAGTGACTGTTGAATTTCCAAAACTTTTATTTTGACTAAGAAGAATACTAATAGGTCTACCTACTATTTGACTTCTTCCAATAACTAGACATTTTTTACCCTCAGTTTGTATTTCAGATCTTTCAATTAGCTCAATAATACCAGCTGGTGTAGCAGGCAAAAAAGTATCTATACCCAGCGTCATTTTACCATAATTGTTTGGGTGAAAACCATCAACATCCTTATCTGGGCTTACCTTATTTAAAATCTTTTCTTGATTTATATGTTTAGGTAATGGTAATTGAACAATAAACCCGTCAATATCAACATTCTCGTTAATATCTTGAATTTGAGATATAAGCTCACTCTCACTAATCAAATCATCAAACTTAAAAAGCGACGATTTAAAACCTACTCTTTCACATGCTTTAATCTTACTATTAACATATGTTTTACTTGCACCATCATCTCCAACCAAAATTGCTGCTAGGTGAGGGACCTTTAAATTATTCTTTAATCTTTCATCTACAGATGATTTAATTTCATCTAATACTTTTCCCGATATATTTTTTCCATCAATTAATTTCATAGAATAATTTTTTTCAAATATACATATTGAATAGTGAAAACTATTTCATACTACTATACATTTTTTCAATCACAATAACATGGGGGAAAGTAATAGCTGCAAGAAAAGTAAACATAATTGGCAAAATGTCTAAAGATTCAAAGTCAATAAACAGATAGGATCCAAATAAAAACAAAAGAGCCAAAATAAAATAAGGTAATGCACTAATTAAGTACTTTTTAATGTATTGTGAATTATCATCACCATAGATATATTTGACTTGATCTTTAATAGATAAAACACTATGAAAGAAGATGAAGTAGATAGAAAAACCGAAGATTAGGCTAGAATTTAGTGTTAGCAGAAATAATAAAATAAAGAAAATAAATTCATCTGCAAAATAGCCTCTGATTGACTTAGATAAGAGCAATAAGGACATATAGATTAAAAATAATACAATAAGTAAAATTCTTAAATAAGTATAATTTAGAGATATAGTATTAAAACTTAGCAACACATCGTTTACAATATTTATGTTATTCATAAATACTATAACAAAGAATACTAAACCATGTAAAATAATTGGATATATCCTTTTTATATTTATGAAGTCAGCGTTTGAAGTCTTTACCTCCCAATGTTGCTCTCCAAAATGATAAATTGAGACTAATACAAACGATAATAAAGCAATTGACGGAAAAAGGTAAAAGAATACAAAACCAAGAAAAACTAGTCCCAAATAGAATAAAAAGTAAGAAATCTGGCTTTTTAGGCTATTTTTTCTAGTATATTTTTTAATTATTAACAGGTCGTTTGCTCCATGAATCACTCCTATTGAAAGAATTAATATAAAGCCCAATATATCTTGATAAATAACTGGTAATAAATAACTTAGTGCAATAGAAATTACGAAAACCACTATTCTTGATTTGATAATTTTAACCATATATCATTAAAATATTCTCAAAAAAAGATATGATTTTTTTTGTAATAATCTTTTTTAACTGCATTATTTTATTTAATTTACTTTTCTATAAACAATAATTAATTTAATTATGGAAAATTTATTAAGTATTTTACCAGTTTTAGCTACTGATTTAAGCTTAGTTGATTTCACTTTTTGGATTGGATTTGCTGCTATGTTAGCATCAACTGCATTCTTCTTCTCAGCTATGAATTTAGTTGCAGATAAGTGGAAAACTTCTATGCTTGTATCAGCTTTAATTACTGGTATTGCAGCTCTTCACTATTACTATATGAGAAACGCTGCTATGGAAGGTGACATAACTACTGCTTATAGGTATGTAGATTGGATCTTAACTGTACCACTTATGTGTGTAGAGTTTTATCTTATTTTAAAG
>CBFHVR010000040.1:0-3103 GCA_965659495.1 uncultured bacterium | reverse complement strand
CTTAATTGATGATCCATATGTGTTAGTCTTAAGCGATAAGTTGAAAATATTGAGTAATGTTTGCACTCATAGGGCAGCATTATTATGTTCTGAAAAATCTAATGGATCTACCATAAAATGTAATTATCATGGACGGGTTTTTAATCTAAATGGGAAACTGATAAAACATTATGGATTTGAAGGAGTTAAAAATTTCCCTTCCGATGAGGATAATCTAATTGAAATAAATAATTTTGATTGGAATAATTTTATTTTTTGTTCAAAGAATCCGATGTTTAATATCCAAAATATATTTGATGATATTTGTAAAAGATTGCCAGATTATAAATTTGAAGATTTAGTTTGTGATGCAAAATCATCTAATAAATATATTATCAATGTACACTGGGCTTTATATTGTGAAAATTATTTAGAAGGATTTCATGTCCCTTTTGTACATAAAGGTTTGAATGATGATATTGATTATAGTCGATATGATACTGAAATATTGGATCATGGAGTGTTACAAATTGCTAAGGATAAAAGTAATAAAATTTATGCCCATTACTATTGGATATTTCCAAATTTAATGTTGAATTTCTATGATTGGGGATTATCCATGAATATAATATCTCCGCTAGGAAGCAATAAAACTAAAATTGAATTCTTTTCATTTCCTAAAAAAGGAATGACCCAACCAAAAGATATTCCATCCGGGATTAATATTGTTGAAGAAGAAGATCAAAAGATAGTTAAAAGTGTTCAAAAAGGGATTCAATCTTCTAACTATAAATCAGGAAGATATTCAATAAAACATGAAAAAGGAGTTCATTATTTTCATTTACTCATTTCAGAGTATCTTAAATAATTTTTTACAAAATTTTACTAAAATTAAATCTATCAATATAATATTTTAGAATATGAATAATCAGTTTAAAAGCTATCTTTGCAGTATATTAACAATAGTTATAATATTTGATTTTTGTTTTAGCTCAATATCTATAGATATTGCAACGAAAGTAGTCAATCAAAAATTAATTCAGAAAAATAAATCAAATTATGAAATAGATAATTATACTCTAGATAGTCAAAATGGTATCAATAACTTTTATATTTTTGATTTAAAACCAGTAGGATTTATTCTAGTATCTTATCATCAAAATCTAATTCCAATTTTAGGTTATAGTTTTGAATATAATATTGATTTTAATGATTTACCTAAACAGCTAGATAAAATTATTGAAAGTTACCGCCAAAATATTGAATCAATTGTAGATAACAATATTAGTTCTACAGAATATGTAGATAATTTATGGAATCAATATTTAATCAATAATAATTTAATTAGAGAAACAAGAGATGTACCTCCATTAATTACAGCTAACTGGAATCAAGGAGGACAATGGAACAATCAATGTCCTGGAGAGGCTTTAGTTGGATGCGTTGCAGTTGCTATGGGACAGGTAATGTATTATTGGAAAAATCCAATTCAACCAGAAGGATACGCTCAGTATTATGATGTTGATTTTGGTCCTATAGGAGTTAATTTCGATAATTATATTTATAACTACGAAAATATGCTAGATGATAATGCAACTGAGGATTCTCAGTTACTACTATTTCATGCTGGGGTTGCAGTTAATATGGATTACAGCTATTCAGGTTCGGGAGCTTCAGTCTGCTGGGAGGGTCCATCTGCTCAAGATGCATTATCAAATAATTTTAATTTCATAGATGAAACAGGTTGTGAATCGAAATTGAATTATAGTGATGAAGAATGGTTTTTATTATTAAAAAACCAAATAGATAATGGGTGGCCAGTAATTTACAGAGGCTATGGTGAAAATGACGGAGGTGGTCACGCCTGGAATATTGATGGATATCAAAATGAATATCTTCATTGTAATTGGGGATGGGGAGGATCTTCAAATGGTTATTTTTATTTTAATAATTTAAATGGAGATGGATTTTCATTTGTTGAAAGTCAAGCTGCATTAATTAATATTTTTCCAAGAGGAATTACTGAACCAGTTGCATTATTTGACTATACAATTAATGATTTCACAGCTTCCTTTTCTAATATTTCTAATCAAATTAATGAAAATAATATAAGCCAATATAATTGGAGTTTTGGGGATGGATTTATATCTAATGAATATAATCCTATTCATACTTATCAAAATTTTGGTTCTTATCAAGTAAGTTTAATAGTAACTGATGAGTTTGGGCAAGATAGCTCGCCTCATTTAGAGATAATAAATATTATTTACGGTGATATTAATTCAGATAATTCTTTAAATATTTTAGATATAATTTTATTAGTTGATATGGTTTTTAATAATGTCGAAAATCTAGAGTTCGATTTAAATCAAGATCAAGATTTAACAATTTTAGATATAATTATATTAATTAATCTAATTTTAGAGTTTAATAATGAATATTAATATAGATACATTTAATAAATGGGCTCTTTTAGGTAAAGATAAAGGTATGGAGAATGGACATGCCAACTCCGTATCAAAAATGTTTGAAATTATTACAAATGAAACAAATATAACAAATAGTTCATTTAGCTTTTTAGATTTGGGGTGTGGCAATGGCTGGGTAGTAAGAAAAATGTTAGAAAATAAAAATTGTGATTATGGTCTTGGTATAGATGGAGCCCCCGTGATGATTAATAAAGCAAAAAAAAGTGATAGAAAAGGTCACTATATAAATGCAGACATTGAACAATATGTATTTGATAGAAAGTATAATATTATTTTCAGCATGGAAACATTTTATTACTTTAAAAATTTAGACCTTGTTTTGAAAAATGTATACCATAATTTAAATAACAAGGGTTTATTTATCATTGGAATTGACCATTATTTAGAAAATAAGCCATCACTAAATTGGGACAAGGAATTTAATTTATCTTTAAATACACTTTCTATCAAAGATTGGATTTTGAAATTTGAAATTAGTGGTTTTAAAAATGTTCAATATATTATTCATGATAAAAAAGAAGATTGGAATGGAACTTTAATTTTATATGCAAATAAATAATATGATTCTAATAATTTATTTTTAAGTTTTAGCGTTATACAATTAATAAATAAGGAGTATTAATGAAAAAGTTACT
>CBFHVR010000039.1:0-1746 GCA_965659495.1 uncultured bacterium | reverse complement strand
GGATATGTCTTAGGGGTGGGTGTCATAAGTGTCAAAACTTTCACAATAATTGACCACTTATCTTTTTTTGAACAATCTTCCTTATCAATTGTTAACTCTAAAATTGACCAAGTAAAACTGTGCCTTTAGCAAGTATATCCTCTTCAGCACTTATAGCATAAACAATTACCCTATAGGTATGATTACGCCCACCAGAGCAAGGACCAAGATAATCTTCTTCCTTACAAGATGAACAATGATTTCCATTTCCTCCGGTAATATTTGCTGGTAAATAATTTTTATCACCACCAATAGGTGGAATTTCTATCATGCTTTGCCCATTTAATTTAAATGTCAAATCTCCATGCCCACCTTTTTTTCCCCAGTTGTCATCTGTAAACAAAAGTCTTATTGATTTTGCAGCATCAGGAATACCACTTATCTTTATTGAAGGAGACCAACTTTCACCACCATGTTTGAGACAAATTCCCTTATCAGGTACTTTTCCTTTTCCGTTATTCCATTCAGCGTCAGTATGTACAATATTTAAATCAGCTGCTAAGGAAATGGTTGCAGTTATAAACATCACTAAACCAATAAATATTCCCAAAACTTTTGTCATAGTTATCCTCATTTTTAAATTTAGTTATTCAATATACTAATAACCTTTTCTGATTTTACTTTTGATAATTAAAGTAACCATAATAAAGGCTATCAATAAATAATCATATCAATGTCATCATTACCTTAATTTAATTATAAAAATATTTTAACATTTTAATTTAACTACCTTACGTTATACTTTTTATTTTTTTCCAATTAAAAATTAATTGGCAGATTGCTTCTTAATAACAGGCTATGGTTTTAAACGGATCTGAATAATAGATTAGCTTAGAAATGAATATATAAATTAGGAAATGATTAAAATTATGTCAAATTCGATAAAATTTGATATTTTTTAATCAATATTCAAAAGTGACCTTAGGTTTTTTTTTACTTACCTAACGTTAAAGTAAACCAAAATAATTTATAATGTTATTGAATACAAATATAATTATTTCCTCCATTAAATAATTATATTTGCTTAAGCAGAAGTCCTAATATAATTCCCTTTCGTATTAGGACTTCTTCCTGATATTTCCTCCAATAACAGAACTTCATCATACTACATATTTAAAAATAATTAAACATTTAAAATATGAAACAGACGTCTCACTACAGGTTTCCTCAATTTTCAGAAACTTAAAGAGAAGGAGATGATACATACATAGTATAATGAAAAAGTAAAAGAAATAAGATATTACCTACCAATATTAAAAGAAATTTCTTATTTGTTAAGATTAGAGATTTAAACTTCCCAAACAAAAATGTGTGAGCAGTCTTACTTGCTGAGAATAGGCTATGGTTTTTTGGGTGCCCTACCCTCATCACTTAGATATATAAATTTATTATCATTAAAAGGTATAGCCCTCATGTAGCCCCTAATAGTAAATTAAATGGCTATAAATGCTAAGTTATTGAAAAGATGGTGCCTCCAGAGAGACTTGAACACCGGACCCACTGATTATAAATAATGGGCTATGTTTTTTGTTGCACCTCAATAGATTAAGTTATTATTGAAATAGAATCTAAGATTGAAGCATCAAATGTAAAATTGTTTGGAATATCTGTTAGTGAAATATCTAGAGTTTGTTGTTGGCCATTAAGGCTAAAACCAATAGCAATACCATCACCTGCTGAATTTGATGTTACACTTGTTGCGTCAAA
>CBFHVR010000038.1:0-4104 GCA_965659495.1 uncultured bacterium | reverse complement strand
ACCAGAAACTGTAAAACTATTTTCATCTATCAACCCATAAACTGGCGATCCTAAACGACTGTTTTCTTCAATAATTGTTTGAACTCCATCAATTAAGCCTTCACCTCTTTGATAATGAGAGTCCATAATCTCATCATTTGGACCAACTGTCATTGCTACAAATCCATGGGAAGCATAAAAAGCACCCCAAGATGACATTGAGGAACTATTTCCACCAAAGCCTGGAGATAAAACTACATTTTTATATGGAGGATTTCCATCTAAGGGATAATATAAAACACCATCTCTATAATCAGGGCCATTCCTCAATCCTTCAGATTCTGTTATAGTTGCAAACTCATAAGGGCCAGAGCCTGAACCACTGCCACCTCCTCCTCCACCAATTTCGGTGCAGAGATTTGCTGTCTCACTCCACTCACAATATTGTGGATATTGCAAACATTCAGATTGAGATAAATCAGAACATTCAGAAAATAAAAACGATGAACAAAGGATAAAATTAATTAAGACTATTTTTTTCATGATTTCTCTTTATTTTTTTTGGGAACCAATTAAAAATAATTATAAAATTTTAAAACATATAAATAAAAAAATTAACTGTTTGTAACAGCTATCTGTTGGAATGCAGTACTTTTTCAAAATTATTTTTATCATAATTAAAATCTTTTTCTAAAGCATTTAAAATATTATCATATAATAATGAATCCATATTTATAGAGCGAGTCATAATCCAACCAAATGAATTATCAGGATATCCAACAACCATATATTCGTAATCTTGATCTAATATAATTACTTCGTATGGAGCTTTATAAAAAGGAACCCATGGTTTAACAAATTGTATCTCCCATCTTCCTGGATTATTTTTATCTATAACGGTAGCTCTTTGTTTTAATATTTTTTCTTTGCCCTTTTTTATAGTAAAATAGTCAACATTAATCGTTCCATCATCATTTAAACTATAATCATCATATGAATTGACACCTCCTTCCTCAATCCAATTTGGAATTAAGGAATAAACATACCATCTGCCCATGAACTTGTCTAAATCTAAATTTTGTACAACAGGATGAGGAATCAAAATTGAGAAGTTTAATAGGAGTACTATTAAAATATTTTTTATCATTATTATATATTTAATTTTTAATTGTTATTTTTTAACATTTTTTCAACTTCAAGTACATGTAATTCTTCTTGGCCAATCATTGTCCTTGCATATTCCTCTAAATAAACTGATTTATCATTTACAAGCTCTAAGAGTTCATAATAAATACTTATAGCTTTTTTTTCATGATCTAAAGTTTCCTGCAATATATCTGTTATATTGTGCTTATCTGTTTCATCAAGATTATCAATCCCTAATGGAGGATGACCTCCTAATCCCGTAATATATTCTCCAGCCATATTAGCATGATCTAAAGACTCTGAAGCTTGTGCTTTAAAAAAATCAATTAAAGGCAATCTATTATATCCAAAAATCATTAAAGAATAATGAGTATATCTTATTACACCAGATAGCTCTAAAATAAAAATTTCACTTAGCTTGTTAATTACATTTTCTTTATTCATAAATTTTCTCCCTAATTATTTAATAAGTTACAAATTCATATAATATTTTATATACTATTAAATTGTATTAAATATTAATTTTCATTCATGAATCAATTGATAAATAAAGCGGTTAGACACTTAAGTAAAGATTTAAAACTAAAATCTCTAATTGATAATAATGATAAGCCAGTATTTGAAAAAAGTGATAACTATTATATTGCATTATCAAAATCAATTATTTATCAACAATTAAGTGGTAAAGTAGCAAAAATAATCTATAATAGATTTTTAAATCTATTTAATGACAAAAATCCAGAACCAAATATATTTCTAACTTTTGATGATTTAAAATTAAAATCAATTGGATTATCAAGACAAAAAATTAGTTATCTAAAAGATTTATCAAAATACTTTTTAGATAAAGGTATATCAATAGATTTCAATATACTAAATCAAGATGAAATCAGAAAAGAGCTTATATCAATTAAGGGTATTGGACATTGGACAATAGATATGTTTTTAATGTTCACAGTATTAAATATGGATATTCTTCCTGTTGGTGATTTAGGAATTAAAAAAGCATTTAAAGAATTATATAATTTAGATAAACTACCATCAGATAATTTTATGATAAAAAAATCAAAGAAATGGGAACCTTACAGGACAATAGCATGTTGGTATTTATGGACCATAGTTGATGATGGAGATGTTTGGTGAAATTTATTTTTTTCTATAAATAAAAATAATTAAAATACAAAATACATTGGCAAACCAAATGTAAGGGTTTGACCATGGAATTCCATCAAACTTAAAATCTGATATTGGCCAAAAAATAGGTGTCGGGAAATAAGCCTTACTATGGGTTGGAAAATCCAATAAAATATGCAGTGGCCAAGCTAACATTGGGAAACAAAAGTCTTTATTAAATCTATATACAATTAAGATAAAAATTAAAGCTATAATTATACTATGAGAAAAATCATATAATCTAAAAACCCAAATGGGTATTTCATCTAAAGATGGTTTTCCCATTTTCAATCCATCACTGCTAATTAAAAGATTAAATAAAAAATATAATCCGAATGATAATAAGTCAGGTAAAGCACCAAAAAAAATCGAAAACCACCTGTATTTTCTATATCCAAAAAGTCCTTTTCCCCATAAAGCATGACTTAAAGTATCCATATTATTATTTACCTTTTTTTAAATTTTTTTTAAAATAGTAAAAATGATAAATATATCTATTTATCATTAAATAAATTTATAAAAGGAAAGATAAAAAATAAATTATAAAATTAAATTTATTAGTAATATGACATCTTGAATATTAATTATTTCATCATTATTCATATCAACAATTATATTATATTCATTAAATAATATTAGGTTGACCGTTTGAATAATATCTAAAACATTGATTTCAAAATCATTATTTATATCACCAGTATTGTAGTTATTTGCTTCGCAGTAGCTATTATCTGTTTGATATGTGCCTCCACTGCATTCATACCAACAACATCCAGCGCAACTTCCATGATAAAATCCACAATCCCAATTACAATTTGAATTTGAATTACATTGATTTTGTGTTAATGAATAACAAGACCCAACATCGATATCAACAATCCAATCACAACTAAAATCATCATCACATTGTGATTCACTCATTTCAGAGCATTCGGGAGGTAAATCTAATATACAAATTCCTTCATCAATGATATAATCTTGTCCACCACATATACTATTATCAATTTGGAATCCACCCCCAGCACATGAACTACCGTGATTTCCCCAACCACCCCAGCTCCATTCCCAACTACATCCATAATCTGAGTATTCACTGCAAGATGAAGAACTGCCAAAATTGCTACAACTATAGTAAGTTGTCTGTATCTCCCAAGAACATTCATTGATACTATTACATACTAATTCATCTTGCTGGGAATCACAATTTTGGAGTACTAGATTTTCTTCCCATATACAATAGGGATCATCAAAACATTCTTCAATATTATAGCTTTCACATTGCGAATATAAAGTTCCTAAAAAGATAAAACAATGAATGATATATTTTAAATTCATAAAGTATATTAAATAAATTTTAATGAAATCTTAATACGACAAATTTTCACATAAAAATTATATAGACTGGAGGAAAACTGTTAAATCAGTTTTTAATTTTAATTTCTTCTTTATTCTATATCGATGCTGCTCAACACCTCTTATGGTTATTGCAAGAATTTCAGCTGTCTCAAGTGTTGAAAAATTCATCTTGATAAGATTACAAACTCTTAATTCAGATTCTGAGATAGAAATAGCTTTTTTTATAATATACTTATTAAAATCAGGATGGATATCATTAAATAATTTCATAAATACATCCCAATTTTTTGTATGCATCATTCTCTCGTTGCATAATTTAATTAAATTATTATTTGTTAAGTTTTGATTAGATAGTTTATTTATAATATTCTTTAAAAATTCTCTTTCTGAGAATGATACTAAAGCTTTAGTTGTTAATTTTCTTTTATTACTCTCAATATCTAATTTTAT
>CBFHVR010000037.1:0-5615 GCA_965659495.1 uncultured bacterium | reverse complement strand
AATAAAGAGGCAAGAGATAAGCATCCTCCTAATATAGATGTAGTTATTAAAACTTTATTAAAAAATAATTCATCAGCATATAAAATTATTGATAAAGCAATTGAGAGCCATCCAATTAAATAAATAACTCCCCAAACAGATTCATTAAAGTTTATTGAATTAAAAGATGATGTTATAATAGAATATATTATAAAAGTAATAAATAGGAAAATCCATTTGAGCTGAGATTTTGAAACATTATTAGTTGAAGTTTTAGTAAAATGATAAATACATAAAACTAGAAATAACATGCTAAATAATGACGTTCTTCTTACAAGTAAAGTAGGATCACTAAACTGATAGTTTATAAGCATAGGAAGTACAATAAAGGGCGCTAGTAATATATATTTCATATTAAAATTTAATCAATATATTTTAATACAGCAAAGGGAGGTATTTATTTTTAAAAAAATGAATATTTGACTTTTCGAATACCTAGTCGATTTCGTATATTTAACATATGAAATTAAAGCAAATAGTAATTTTAATAATTTTTAGTTTAGCGATAAATCAATGCCCTGATGAATTAGTGGAGGATGACTGTGGTGATTGTTGGCAAGCTTATTGTTATTGTTTGAGTGATCACATTCCTAATTTTGAGATTTCACAAAACGAATGTGAAGAAAATAGTTGTTGGTGGATAGGTGTTGGTGGTGCTTACGAACCAGGTGATTATGAATTTTGTTTATTTGACCCTTATTGGAATGCATCATGTACAGGATGTGTTGATTATCAAGCGGATAATTACGATCCTAATGCTGTTATTTCCTGTGATGATAATTGTAATGATGAAGGTGGCGATTGTTGTGAATATAGTTTAAATAATTTTAATCAAAATATTATCAATTCACATATTGAGAGTATTTACCCTAATCCATTTAATCCCGAAACTAGTATTGGTATCACAATGCCAATTAGTAATAATTTAAAAATTGAAATTTATAGTTTATCTGGAAAAAAAATAACAACCATTCATGATAAATTCACTTTATCTGGCTCTCATATTTTTAATTGGAATGGTAAGTATCAACAAAGTGGCATTTATGTAATTAAAGTTTCATCTAATCAATTAGTAGAAACTCAATTAATCAGTTTAATTAAATAAATAAAATGATGAATATTATTGCTTTTATTGTTTTATTAAACTTTGTCTTTCCCCAAAAAATTGATGGATATCTGTTAGACAAAGATAGTGGTAATCCTATACCTGATGTTGAATTAATTCAAGTATCAAACGGTGAAATAATTACTAAATCAAATCTTGATGGTCAATTTCTAATTATTTTAAATAACGATAATGATTCTATAAGATTTAATCATATTGCATATAAAAATACAACTCTACATTCAATTGATATTAAGAATAAGGTTTACTTAGAAAAAGATTTGCTATATGCTGATGTTGTTGAGATAACTTCAAGCAGAAAAGAAACTAGATTATCAGATTCACCTACTTTAACATATGTAATATCAGAAAAAGACTTAGAATCAACTGCTGCAATTGATTTTTATCAATCTTTACAAATGATCATACCTAACATTATGTTTAGCCCTGATTATCATGGAACAAATCTTAAAATACAAGGTTTAGATAGTGAGTATATACTTATACTTGTAGATGGAGATAGGATTGCTGGTAATACTGTAGGCAACATAGATTTTTCTAAATTTAATGTTGATCAAATTCAAAGAATAGAAGTTTTAAAAGGTAATGCTTCTACTTTATATGGTTCAAATGCTATAGGGGGAGTTATTAATATTATAACAAAACCCGCTAGCCATAAAAAAAATAAAATTAGTTTAAATTCTAAATATGGAAATTATAAAACTCTTAATAACGCAATAACTTATAATGCTTTTATAAATGATATATCTTCAAAAACTAATTTCTTAATTAAATCATCAGATGGATATAAAAAAGAGACAATTGATAGTTTGTCATTACGAAAAAGAAAATTTAAAGATTACAATCTTTCACAGAAATTTAAATACAGTAAAAGTGATTTCATGGTTGAATTATCTGGAAACTATTACAGACATGATTGGTATCGTTTTTTAATAAGCCAACCTTTTGAACAGCCGGAACAAAATGATAGAAAACGATATGAATCTTTTTCTATCAAGTTAAAAGAGAAAAATCATTTATCTTCAATAAATGGGCATTATAATTTTTCCTATACTTATGATCAATATAAAAAATATCATGTTATAGATTCAGATTACAATACAGATAGTGATGATGTTTTTGTAGATTGGACAAAACATTCTGTTGAACAAATATCTTCTTTATTATATTTATTTAAAGATCAATTTAATTTGACTCTAGGTTTAGATTTAATTAATGAAGTTGGTGAAAGTAATGATATCATTATTGATAATATGTTAATACTAGAGTCCGAACTTGGTGATTTATCATCTAAAACTTTTAATACTTATGCATTATTTTTTCAATCACAATATACTCTATCTAATGATTTAAATTTATTTTTTGGGAGTAGGTATACTGGTCATAATCAGTTTGAAAATCGCTTAACATCACAATTAACTACTAAATATAGTATAAAAAATAATCATTTTAGATTAAATATTGGTCAAGGGTATAGAGTCCCTAATATTTATGAATTATACTATGATTGGAATCATTATGATGCTTTTGAAGTTAAAGGAAATTCTAATCTAGAACCTGAAAATTCTATAAATGTTAATTTATCATATCAAAAATTAGAAAAAGATTTTAATTTTATGGTTTTAATACAAAGAAATCTAATTGAAAATATGATTGCTGAAAAAAGAGATGAAATTGGAGATTTTTATTATGAAAATTATAGTAAAACATCAGTTAACTCTTTTGAAACTAATTTAGGTTTTGATTTCAATAATGTCAATTATGAAATGAGTTATAATTTCACTAGAGTTATAGATGAAATAGAATATAACAGATTGCCAGAAATCAGTGAACATATAATAAATTTTAATTTTAGTAAAATTTTTAAAAATAATATTACTATTTTAGCAAATTTAAACTATTATAGTGATAAAGTAATTACTGCTCCAACTTCAGGAAGTCAAACATTTATCCCAAATTATCATCAGGTTAATATTTCATTTATTAAAAAAGATATCAAATTTTTAAAGGATGCTAATTTTAAGGTTGCTATAAATAATCTATTTGATTATACAAATTATGACGATACGACATTTCAAAATCCAGGTAGAACTTTTTTTATAGAGGTAAACTATGATTATGACTTTAAATAAAAATATATTACTAATATTAATGTTATTTTTAACAATATCTTGTGAAAATGAAGATTTGAGTGATTGTGATATTAATGGCATTGAAACAGCTGTAATTGCAACAAGTTTTACAGAATGGAAGTATTTTTCGGTAACAGATACTGGTTTTGTTGAAATTGAATCAATGTCTGATATTGAAGCACAAAATTCATTTGATTGGGATATAGCTATGATGAGAAATCATTTTAGAACTAATAGTGGATTGTCTGGCCCAGCAAACGGTGGGGTATATATGGATGGTACTATTTGGACCTGTGATTCATATAATAATTATTTAGAGTTTTCAAATGATGTTAGTTTTATACAGGATAGTATTTTATCAAATATTTATCAACCATGGGCTCATGATGATCCTGATGAGGCATATTCAGAAGATGAAGGTAGTAATATTTTAGAAAATTGGGGATGGTTTGATATTGATGATAGTTATTATTTTTATTATACTCACAAAAAATTTATTGTAAAGTTACCGCCTGATGAAGATCCTAGATACATTAAACTATGGCCATATCAATACTATGGAGATTTAGGTGAGTCTGCTCATACAACATTAATTTATGATTTTATAAACCCAATTGAATAATTTATATTAAAAAAAGGAAAAAAAATGATTACAAATCCTAAAAAAGCAACATTTATAACCTCTGTCACATTAATTTCTATTAGTATTATTGGTTATTTAATAACATGCGCTCCAACTGCTTTAATACCATCTGCTTTTGGTATTTTAATGTTATTATGTTATTACTTTTATGATAAAAATAACAAACTTTTTGCTCACATAATTTTAGCATTACTTATTCTGGTATTTATTGCATTATTTACACCTTTAAATAAGAGAATAGATGCAGCTGATGTATGGGGAATTTTTAGAGTTGGCATGATGCAATTAGTTTCACTTTATTCAATAATTTGTTTTATATCTAGTTTTATAGAAGCACGAAAAAAATAATTAAAAATTTAAATATATTTATTTCTGATTTTACTAAAAAAAAATAAATTAAATTTTATAAAGACTCAAATTTAATTTATATTTATAAATAGGAAAATTATATGAAAAAATATATTCTAATTATTATTATTAACATTATACTAGGACAAGACTTCATTCCCAGTAATAATTTAATATTAAATCAAACGCAACTATTTTTTAAGTGGCCTCAGATTAATAAGGCACACTATTATAAAATATATATTAATAATCATAATGAATATGAATCTGAAAATAACTCAATTATTTTAAGTGATTTAGTTTGGGGACTTAATTATTCATGGTATGTATGTGGTTTTGATGAAAATAATATTAACATAGATTGTTATGATGAAATGAATTTTTCAATTAATTCCTTACCTGGCGATTATCCAAATAATGTTAATATTCTTGCATATGAAGAAGAAGATTATCATCCAGGTTATACATTACTTGATTATGAAAGTTTAAATTTTTCATTAGTTATAGATAATAATGCACAACCAATTTGGTTTTCAAATAAAGATAATTTTTTTGGTGATAGAATTTTAGCCACACAATTTCTTCTAAATGGTAATATTTTAGGTTTTGCTCCAGGAGTAGGATATGAATTTGATTTAAATAGCAATATATTATTTGAGACTCCTAATGACTATGGTGTCCATCATTATGTTCATAAAACCAGTAAAGATACATATTTTTTTATTGATGCTGAGATTCAATCACATCCTTGTCCAGTAGAATGTGACCCAGAATATCCAAATACTATTTCATGGCAAGGAGATAGATTTATCGAGGTTGACAAAGAGGGTAATGTAATCTGGGAATGGAATACATTTGACTATTTATCATTAGATGAATACAATCCACAATGGGTCGATGCCTGGATGTCTCAATGGGATTTTGGAGGAAACCCTAATTTTGATTGGACTCATTCTAATTCTGTATATTTTGATGAAGAATCCAATATTGTTTATATATCAATTAGAAATTTAAGTAGAGTAACAGCGATAGATTATTCAACAAAAGAAATTTTATGGAATATGGGTGATTCAGATTTTATGGAAAATATATATTTTGATAATGATTTTGGTTTTTCTCATCAACATTCGGCGCAAGTATCTAATGAAAATAATATCCTTTTTTTCGATAATGGTAGAGACAATAATCCTGAATTATCAAGATGTTTAGAGGTTAACGTAAATGAAAATAATTCAGATGCTGAATTTGTATGGGAATATGTTCTTCCAGCTGAAATGCTCACTTTATCAAGAGGTGAATGCGATAGGCTAGCAAATGGCAATACTTT
>CBFHVR010000036.1:0-15480 GCA_965659495.1 uncultured bacterium | reverse complement strand
TCTTTTAAATACATCTTCTGGATTTTTTTCAATTAACTTATTTTCTAAATCTTTAAGAAAATATTTTTTTGTATAAATATTTTTTGCTAGCTCATTATCCGAAAGGTATTTTCCATTAAATCCAAGTTCACCATTTTTTTGTTTCTCAGATATGTGATTATATAATTCTTCATATACTTTTGATCTTAAATTACCAATAAGTTTTGAGGATTTTCCCTTATGAGAAAACATTTTTTTTATATCATTCATATTCAACTTTCCTAATTTTTGAGCCAAAAATATTGTGACTCTAATATGATTATTCAACCAAGATTAAGCTTAGAAATTATATTCAAATTGCCTTGTAAAATAAATTCCTGAAAATTTAGAAATTCAGGATTATATTTCAATAGTAACAAATTTCTCGTCGGATTTAAAATTTATTTACTATTCTTAGTAATGTCAATTACTAGAAAAATATAAATTACTTTTTTTTGTTAAACAAATAGAATTTAAAAAAATAAAAAAAAAATAAAAACCTGATTTAAATTCTAGTCAGAGATTAGTAAATTAAGGTGTAATTAAAAATAAATAAACATATTATGACAAATAAAAAAACAGCAAAACTTATTTTAGAAAACCAAGAAATAGAACTTGATATTATTACAGGTACAGAAAATGAATCTGCAATTGATATCACATCTCTAAGAAATAAAACAGGATATATTACAATTGATCCAGGGTATGCAAATACTGGCTCATGTGTTAGTAATATTACTTTTATAGACGGTGAAACAGGAATTCTTCGATACAGAGGATATCCAATTGAAGACCTGGCTAATAACGTTAATTTTACTGATGTTGCTTATTTATTATTACATGGTAGTTTACCAAATCCCGATGAAAAAAATATTTTTAGTAAGTCTCTGAGAAAAGAAGCAAATATTCATGAAGATATGAAAAGATTTTTTGATGGTTTCCCAATTAATGCACACCCAATGGCAACATTATCTTCTATGGTAACTGCGCTATCAACATTTAATCCTGCGGTAGGCAGTAATGAAGCAAATATTAATGACACTATAATCAAAATTTTAGCACAAGTAAAAACTATCGCAGCATACTCTTATAGAAAGTCTCATGGACTTCCATTTATTTATCCAAATTCAGATTTAAACTACATAGATAATTTTCTTCACATGATGTTTTCTGATTCTCAAGATGATTTTCATACAGAGCCAATCTTTACTGAAGCCTTAGACTTACTCTTGATTTTGCATGCTGATCATGAACAAAACTGCTCTACTTCAACTGTTCGAATGGCTGGAAGTAGCATGGCAAACGTATATGGAGCTATTTCTGCTGGAATCGCAGCTTTATGGGGGCCACTTCATGGAGGTGCGAATCAGGCAGTCCTAGAAATGTTAGAAAAAATTAAAAATGATAATTCCGATTATAAAAAATATATAGAATTAGCAAAAGATAAAAAGTCAGAATTTAGACTGATGGGCTTTGGTCACAGAGTATATAAAAATTATGATCCAAGAGCAAAAATTATAAGTAAAATGGCCGAAAAAATTCTTTCAAAATTAAATATTAATGATCCTTTATTAAATATTGCTCGTGAACTTGAGCAGGTTGCATTAAAAGATGAATATTTTATAGAAAGAAAACTATATCCAAATGTGGATTTTTATTCAGGAATTATATATAGAGCAATGGGTATTCCAACAAATATGTTTACTGTCATGTTTGCACTTGGACGACTTCCTGGTTGGCTTGCACACTGGAAAGAAATGATTAACAGTCCTCATTTTAAAATTAATCGCCCTAGGCAAATTTATATGGGCCAAAATAAAAAGAAACTTTAAAAAGCAAAGTATGATTCAATATCTTGACCTAGTAAATACTGTACTTGAAAAAGGGACTATCAAAACTAATAGGACCGGTACAGATACACTTATGTATTTTGGTTATCACTATAAAGTTGATTTGCAAAAAGGGTTTCCGTTGCTTACTACAAAAAAAGTTTTTTTTA
This sequence comes from uncultured bacterium, assembly GCA_965659495.1. Lineage (GTDB taxonomy): Bacteria > Fidelibacterota > Marinisomatia > SCGC-AAA003-L08 > D37C17. Next base: position 13,463 of record CBFHVR010000036.1, on the reverse strand, counting down.
ATTCAGTAATTAGAGAATTACTCTGGTATTTATCTGGAGAAACACATATAAGGAATTTAAGAGAACATACAAAAATATGGGATGCTTGGACCAGTAAAGAAAAAAACTGGGAAATTGGAAAAATGTATGGATATCAATGGGTCAAATGGGAAAAATTTAAAGAGCACAAAAAAGGAGAAATCTCAAAATCCTACATTAACCAAATTGAGGAAGTAATCAAGTTAATAAAAACAAGCCCGGACTCTAGAAGAATGATTGTTACAGCTTGGAATCCATCGGTCATAGGTGAAATTGCTCTTCCAAGTTGCCACGCATTTTTTATGTTTAATGTTGTTAACGGAAAGCTAAACTGTCACCTCACTCAAAGAAGTGGTGATATCGCTTTAGGTATACCTTTTAATCTAGCATGCTATGCAACCTTAACACAAATGATTGCACAAGAAACTAATCTTGAACTTGGAGAATTTTCACACTATATAAATGACGCTCATATATATGTAAATCATATAGATGGTCTAAAAGAACAAATAACTAGGTCGCCATATACGCTCCCAGTTCTAGAAATTAAAAAGAAATCATTTTGGGATTTGAAATTTGAAGATTTTGAATTAAGAAATTATAAGCATCATCCAATTATTAAATTTCCTGTAGCAGTATGATAGAAATTCATCTAATTTGGGCGCAAGATGAAAGTGGTGGTATAGGTATTAAGGGAAAATTACCATGGCATGTGAGAAGCGATTTAAAAAATTTTAAAAAAATAACATTAAATTCTGTTATTATAATGGGTAGAAAAACATGGGATTCATTGCCTTTAAAACCTCTTCCAAAACGTACAAATATTGTTTTATCAAGAACCATGAAATCAGAACCCAATGCATTCGCATCCTATAATGAATGCTTGAATAGTTTAAAAAGCAATAATATAAAAAAAGTATTTATTATAGGAGGAAGATCTATTTATAAACTTTTTTTTAATGATGCGCATTATCTTCATATTACACATATAAATATAAACAAAAATGGTATTAATGAATTTTTTCCAATATCATTTAATGAAATAAAGAATAATTTTAGCCAAACTTCAAAAACTAAATTATCAAGTGAAGCAACTTATTCACAATGGAAAAGAAATTAAAATGAAAAATTTAAAAAATAAAAAGGTTTTAATCACTGGTGGTGTTAGAGGTATTGGAAGACAAATTGCACTGGAATTTGCTAAGAATGGATCTGATATAATAATATGTGATTTAGATAAATCTTCGTTTAAAAAGAATAATTTTCACGATATAAAAAAACTAGGTGTTTCATGCTCAGAATACTTTTTAGATGTGACAGACTATAATAATATTAAAGAAGTAAGGAAATCTATTATAAAAGATATTGGTAAAATAAATATATTAGTTAATAACGCCGGTATAGTATTTGGTGGTAATTTTTTGAAACTACCTATTGAAAAACATCAAAAGACATACGATGTTAATATTCAAGGTGTTATAAATATGACTCATATTTTTTTAAAAGATTTAATTGAACAAAAAGATTCTCACATAGTTAACATTGCAAGCGCCTCAGGTTTTACTGCTCTACCAAATGGTACTACTTATGCCTCTAGTAAGGCTGCTGTTACTAATTTTTCTGAATCCTTGATTAATGAATTAAAACTTGATGGTAATAAACATGTTGGTATGACAATCGTTTGTCCTGCCTATGTTAACACAGGTATGTTTGATGGTGTAAAAGAACCGCTATTTATACCTATGCTAAAGCCAGAAAAACTTGCATATAAAATTGTTAAAGCGGTATTAAAAAACAAGAGATTTGTTTTAGAGCCAAGCTTTATCAAATTAATTCCTGCAATAAAAGCTCTTTCTCCCTATTCATTTTTTGATTTTCTTGGTCGATTATTAGGTGGCTACAGCAGTATGAATTTTTGGACAGGAAGAAAAGATAATAAAGAATGAAATTATATTTAATACATACTGGATATTATGATAAAAGCATTGGAGATGGATTTTATGAACAGCATACAAATATTTTTATTGTTGCAAAAGATCCTTATTCTGCAAGAGAAGAAATAAAAAAAAATAAAGAGTACGTATCAAAAAAAATGCATATTGATGGTATTAAAGAAATTGAAAATATTGATGGTTATGATATCAAATTAATTAAAAAAAATAAACAAAAAGTAACCTCTTTTAATCACTATCAAGTAAGGTTTCTAAAGTCAGAGAAATAAGTTTTATCGTTCACCTAAATAGGTCGCTACTAAATGAATTCTATTTTCTTCGCCTCCATTAAACACCGTGTGATAATTTCTTGTATCAGTAAACCATACGTGTCCATCAGCCGGAAGATGCTTTAATGAGTCATCAATTACTAAATGTGCGCCTTGATTTGTAATAATGGGTATGTGTAGTCGAGGCTCCGGATCTCTATGCCAACTTAGTGATGTTCTTGGTTCTAATAATAATAATCTTACTCGTCCCAGCTTAAAATTTTTAGATAAAATATTATAAATTTCTTCAAAGTATGTGCCTTTATACTTTTTTACAAATTCTGTATATTGAGATTCATCTACAAATTCTTCTCTTTGGACCTCTTGACCTGTAAAATCAGGTTTAGTCCAAAATACTCCTCTTAGTTTTTCTCCATAAGCTGAAGTTGGATCACCTGGTATTTGCGTTAAACATAGGCCTTTAACTGCGTGGTGACGCCATGATACTTTGGTAAATAAAGCATTAGTTTCCTGTCTTAATTTTTTAGGATTGAATTTAATATCTAATTTTTGAAAATAATTACTCATAGTGTTAGCCCTCCACTTGATATTTAGATTATAAAAATTAACTTTTATTTAATTTAAAACAATAAATAATACGCCTGATAATGCAATAATCATTGCAATAATTCGTATTTTAGAAATTTTTTCATCCAAAAAGAGATATGATAATAAGATTATAAATAAAACCGATGTTTGACCAATAATACTCGCAATAGGTGGTTTTTGAATATTTGCATAACCTATAATCCAAAAACTTAACGCAATAAATGTTCCAAGTCCTGAGCTAATAATAATTTTTATAGCTATTGATTTATTTTTTAAAGGTAATAATAATTTCAATTTGTTTTTTTTAAACAAAAAAATTAACCATGTAAATATAAAACCGGGAACAAGTCTAAAAAATGTTACCCATAGCTGAGATGCAATTGATGCATTAATTTTTGATAAGATAGGTTTGATTAAAACAATTCCAAAACTACTTAAAATGACTGCTAAAATTTGAATTGACATACCCCTGTTTTTAACTGCTTGTTCAATTTCAGAATCATCTTTTTCATATGAAATAATCAGTAACGCAATAATCACAATTAAAAAACCTATAAATTGAAGAATAGTTAAATACGTTCCAAGCATGATAATGGAGAAGCAATATATAACGGCTGGTTCAAAACAATTAATGATTGCAACTCTATTTGCACCAATTTTACTTAATGCATGAATAAATAATAAATCAGAAACTCCCATTCCCAAAATTCCACTCAATATAATTTTTAAATAATCAATAAAATTAAGATTACCATACCATAATGGAATTTCAAAAAATATAAACATTACAATAAAACAAAAAACAGCTATTGTATTTTTTAATGTTACAATTAACAATGGGGATAAAAAATTACTAGCTGATTTAAATATTATAACTGCTATACTCCAACAAAAAGCAGCTAATAAAGCAGAAATAATTCCAAAGTAAGGGCTACTAATTAAATGATTCATTAATATAAAACATTCCCTTTAAAGTTAAGTCTATATCAACAATATGCTCTATATTTAGATAAGGGGATAATAATTCAGAAAAACCTCCTGTAAGCAAAACAGTATATTTCTCATTACTTTCTAACTCAATTTTATTAATCAAACCTTCTACCTGAGAAACTGATCCATACATAACTCCAGACTGTATATTGGTTGTTGTGTTTTTACCTATAACACTTTGAGGAAATTTAAATTTAATATCCTCCAGCAGTGCAGCCTTAGAAATTAAATTTTTTATTGAAGTTTCAATTCCTGGAGCGATAATTCCTCCAATAAATTCATTGTTTGAATTAATTACATCATATGTAGTGGCAGTACCAAAATCTATAATAATTATTGGACCTGTATGATTTTTAATGGCGCTGTAAATATTACATATTCTATCATTTCCAATAGTTGCTGGTTCTTCAACTTTTAATTTAAGATTTGTATCCTTATAAGAAATTACATGTATTTTGATATTTAATTTTTGATTGATATAATTAATGAAATCTTTACTCTTTTCAGGTACAACAGAACTAATAATTACTTTATTTAGTTTATATTTTTTTAATATCGAAGATAATTCATTAATTGATTGAATAGCAAGTCTATCAATTAAATCTTTACTATCAAAAACACCACATTTAATAAATGTATTCCCAATATCAATTACTAATATCATGAAAATTTAATCGCTCCTTCATAGGGTATTAACTTTTGATTATATTTTATCATTGCCTGGCCATAATCATTAATAGTTTGAAATAATCCTTTAATACTTTTTTGTTTATACATAAAAATAATATCACGATTAATATGATTGCAAGATTTTAGCCAATCAGATCTAATCTGATTTAAATTATCATTATTAATAATATCATGCAGTTCATTTAGTATACATCCAAGTAACTGTTCTCTTTGTATACTATTGCCTGTAATCATTTTTAAAGAAATTGCTTTATTTTTTAAAGTATTATTAAAATCATTGATATCTTCATTTACATTAATTCCAATTCCAATATTAAAAACATATTTTTTTGAATCTTGTTTTGTTTCAATTAATACTCCGCCGACTTTAAAATTATTATACATAATATCATTGGGCCATTTAATTTGTAAGTCTATTGATAAATATTTTTTAATTCCCTTTATGATAGATAAAGGAATAATTAATGAATGAAAATTAAATGATTCCGTAGAATATATTTGATCTAATATAAAAGAACATGTAATGCTTTTATTCATGGTTGACAACCAACTGTTTAGACCTCTTCCTCTACCAGCTATTTGATTATCTGTGATTATTAGATATTTTTCCGGGAGCTTTTTATATAAACTCCATATATCACTATTTGTCGATTTAGTTGACGGGTAATAAATGATTTCATTAAAAAAATTTTTATATTTTATGTTGGTTTCTAGAACGCTAGTAAGAAACATTATAAATATGTTCCATACTTTGATTTTAATAAATCACATATTTCTCCTAGAGTACAATTATTTTTTATACAATTAACAATGATTGGTATTAGATTATCATTTAAAGTTAATGATTTTTTTAATTCACCTAACGACTGATTTACATTATCTAGATTACGATTTTCTTTAAATTTTTTTAATCTCTTTAATTGTTCTTCAATAGATTGATTATCTATTGAAAAAAGATTATCGGATTCTTTGGAACCCGTATCTTTGAATTTATTAACACCAACAATAATCTGTTCACCAGATTCAATATCAGATTGATAGTCAAATGAAGAATTTGCAATTTCATCCTGCTGGAAAGAATTTTCAATAGCTGAAACGGCTCCTCCTTGATTATCAATTTCATCTATTAATTGCATAGTTTTAGATTCAATTACACTTGTTAATTCTTCAATATAATAAGAACCTGCTAAAGGATCAACAACATCTGGAATACCTGTTTCATAGGCTATGATTTGTTGTGTTCTTAAAGCTAGCTGTGCAGACTCTTCAGATGGTAAAGATAAAGCTTCATCTTTAGAGTTGGTATGTAATGATTGTGTACCTCCTAAAATTGCTGATGCAGCTTGCATCGTTGTTCTAACAATATTATTATCAATTTGTTGAGCTTGCAATGTTGATCCTGCAGTTTGAGTATGAAATCTACACATTAATCCTTTGTCACTAGTTACACCGAATCTGTTCTTCATTATATTCGCCCAAATTTTTCTTGCAGCTCTAAATTTAGATATTTCTTCAAAAAAATTATTATGACTATTAAAGAAAAAACTCATCTGATTAGTAAAAATATCTACATCAAGACCTCTTTCTATAGCTGCATTTGTATATGCAATAGCATTAGAAAATGTGAATGCTAATTCTTGAACCGCATTAGATCCAGCTTCTCTAATATGATAACCTGATATAGAAATAGTATTCCATTTTTTCATATTCAAGCTGCAGTACTCAAATATATCGGTTACTAATTTCATGCTCTGTTTAGGTGGAAATATATAGGTTCCTCTAGCAATATATTCTTTAAGAATATCATTTTGTATCGTACCACATAAATCATTTTCCGAAATCTGATTTTCTTCTGCTAAAACAATAAGAAAAGATAGCAATATAATTGCAGTTGAATTAATCGTCATAGAAATTGAAACTTGATTTAAAGGGATATCTTTTAATAGAATCCTCATATCATCAATCGTACAAATAGGTACTCCAACTTTTCCAATTTCTCCAATAGATAATTCATGATCAGAATCATATCCCGTCTGAGTTGGAAGATCAAATGCAACAGATAACCCTGATACTCCTTGATCTAATAAATACTTATATCTTTCATTACTTTTACTTGCAGAAGAAAAACCAGCATATTGTCTCATCGTCCATAATTTTTTTCTATACATCTCAGGATAAATTCCAGATGTATATGGAAACTCCCCAGGATTATTAGTGCCGTAAAAATTTTTTAAATTTATATTAGATGAATTTTTAAAAGGTTTATTTTTTTTTGTCATGAATAAATTTAATTGTTATAATCTTTAAAATAAACAATTATATGCTATTATAATCTTTAATAAATTGATTAGACCAATTTAAATAGTTATCATTCTTAATTGCTGCATGTATCTCTTTCATTAAATTATTATAAAAAGATAAGTTGTGTTGGGTCGCAATTCTGCAACCTAAAATTTCTTTTGTATTAAATAAATGATGTAAATAGGCTTTTGTATATTGTTGAGAAATCTTATAATTATTAAGTTCATCAATCGGAGATAAATCATTTTTATATCGAGCATTCTTAATATTAATTTTACCAAATCGTGTAAATAATTGACCATTACGTCCATTCCTTGTGGGTATCACACAATCAAACATATCTACACCATTTGAAATACAGCGAACTAAATCTTCAGGTGTACCAACACCCATTAAATATCTTGGTTTTTCTTTTGGCATAATTCCATTTAAAAATTCAACTGTATTCAACATTTCTTCTTTAGGTTCGCCCACTGCCAAACCTCCAATAGCATACATCTTAGCATCTAATTCTAATAGTTCTTCCGCTGATATTTTTCTTAATTCTTCATTTGTTCCACCTTGAATGATAGGTGATACAACTTGATTAAAATTATATTTTGGTCCTTTGTTTTTAAAATGATCCAAACAACGCTTAGCCCACTTAGTTGTCAACCTAACAGCATTCTCATGCTCTTTAAAATCAGCATTAGATTCGGGACAAATATCCAAAACCATCATTATATCAGAACCAATAGTTCTTTGAATATCTATAATTTTTTCAGGAGTAAAATAATGTTTACTACCATCAAGGTGTGATTTAAATTCGACTCCATTGTCATCAATTTTTCTTAGATTTGATAAACTATAAATTTGGAATCCTCCAGAGTCAGTTAAAATAGCGCCATCCCAATCCATAAAATTATGTAAACCTTTAAATTTATTAAGAAGTTCCATTCCAGGTCTAAGGTATAAATGATATGTATTGCTTAAAATTAAATTGTAATCAATATTTTTTATTTCATTTGATGATAATGTTTTAATCGCACCATAGGTAGCAATCGGCATAAATGCTGGAGTATTAATATCACCATGATCAGTGCTTAATTGTCCTAATCTAGAAGATGTATCCTTACAAGATTTAACAACATTAAAAAGAGACATGTGAATTAATTTATTTTTTTGTTGTTTTTTTAGCTGCTGGCTTCTTTTTTACTGCTGGTTTTTTAGCTGCTGGCTTCTTTTTTACTGCCGGTTTTTTAGCTGCAGTTTTCTTTGCTGTAAATTTTTTAGTTGAAGTTTTTGGAGTAGATTTTTCCGAAACCTCATTAACAGATTTTTCTTCAACTTTTTTTGTTGCTACAACTTTTTTCTTCATTTTTGACAATGAAATAGCTTTCAACTTTTTAAATCTTTGTTGCGACTTACGATGTTTTTTATTCGCTATTTTTTTCTTTTTATTCATTCAATCTCCAAAACATTTAAATATCAACCTAACTAATAGACGCTAAATATAAAAATAAATTATTAATTATTTGATGCAATTTTATAAAAAACCCACTAATTATTTTTCATCAATCAAGATAAAGCAACCCAAAAATAATCATCATTTCATCGGTACTTAATAAACCAAAATTTACATAATTATTTGTAGTATTATTGTATTTAACGCTGGCAGTTAGACTTTCTCCTAAGTTCAGTGTCAAAGGAGGATCAAGAGATAAAATTGGTGGGTGTTCATAGTCTAGTGCTGTATATATCAACTCTTGTTCACCATTACCATAGTTTATAAAAATATCAAATTGTGTCATTAATTGATGTGCATGTGAAAACAATTGAAAAATATTGATTTGATCTAATCCTGGAGGATTTTCTATGGTAAGATTATTTATAATCTCATAATATGAATACGTTTTAGATAATGTGGTTTCTTCTCCAGGAGGTAAAGAAATATCTTGATTTCCAAGCTGCATGACCCCCGCAATTTTATTTATTTCCTGAGGTAGTACTGCATGTAAATTAACATATACCTCTCCTTGTATAACTTCATCGGTATAATTAAAATAATGAGGATTTAAATCAAATCCAAAATTAGAATTAAACTCGAGAGCAATTCCAGGAGGTAAATCATAAGACCAGCTTGGCCATTGAGTACCTGTAACAAAGGTATGACCTTGAAGAGTTTGCACATTGTTAACCCATTCAAAGTTAACTGTTCCATTTGATAAAAATTCATCAATGTAAGGATAATGAATATCCCTATATTCATAAGTATTAGGTGGAGTCCCATAATTATCAGGAAACATGTATGCGATAAAGTGATGAGAACCAGGTGACATTGCGATTTCAATTTTATTAATATAGTAAGTTCCTTCAACAGGTGGAACATAATATAAAAATTCTCGCTCTGTATTAGGGTATACTTCAAATGGCCCTATATGATACTGAAGTCCATTTATAGGCGGATCTAAGGGTTCGAATTCTGATGCTTCATATATTGATAGGTCATTTAATATAATGGGATCAACAATGGATCCTGTCTCAGGCGCACCCTCCCATATCCACTGCTTAATAAAGTTCAATTCTCCATTAGTTAAGAATGGACCTCCCAGCGGCATCAGTTCTCCATATTGAGGGTGTTCACTATAAAAATGATTTTCATTTTTAATATTAATTTTCTCCCAAAAATAACTTTGCAATAATCCAAGTAATCCAGAATTATTGCTAATTAAAAATAAATTGTCATCAGCAGCAGACGAATTGTTGGGCACTCTATTCAGCAGTTGATTATAAGCAATATCTTGAGTTAAAATTAAATTAGAAGTTTCTGCATAAAAAGAACCATCATAATGGCATTGTGAACATTTTAATGATAAGATATCTTCATTGATTATCTGCCATGAATCTCTATTGTCTTGATCAGTTAGAATATAATTAACCAGTATAATAACATCCGAAATATTTAATTCATTATCAAAGTTTATATCACCATTAATATTAAATAAAATATTATCAGTATCACTGTTTATACTTAAAATAATGGAAACTAAAGAAATAATATCAGAGATATTAATTAAATAATCGTAATTTAAATCACCCAAAGGGAATGCTGGATTACAGGTTATATCACATGATTCAAAATTATCAAAAAAATATTCATTATCATTGCCAGTATCACAACCATACACCGAGGTACAAAATTCACCACTCCAAACATAACCAATAAAGTCTTCACAATCACCATAATTATTAGGACTTAAAATTGTACATTCCTGAGAATAAATATTAAATGAAAAAAATATTAAAAAATGTAATATATATCTCTTTTGTTCTATCAAGTTATTTAAATTTAGACATAAATATAATTAATAAAAAATATATTACGTATGGAGTTTAAATGAAGATTAAATGGCAAGTAATTAAACAATTTAAAGACATAAAGTATGAAAAAGGAATGCTTGATGCTCAAAACATTAATAAAATTACCATTAATAGACCAAAAGTAAGAAATTCATTTAGACCACAAACAGTTTTTGAATTAAAAGAGGCTTTTGAATTAGCAAGAGAAGACCAAAGCTGTGGAGTAATTATTTTTACAGGAGAAGGTAAACAAGCATTTTGTGCTGGTGGGGATCAAAAAATAAGAGGTGATGCGGGATATATTGGTCCTGATGGTGTCCCAAGATTAAATATTCTAGATGTACAAAAACAAATTAGATATATGCCAAAACCAGTTATAGCAATGGTTGCAGGTTACGCTGTGGGTGGTGGTCATGTTTTACATATGTTGTGTGATTTAACAATAGCGGCAAGTAACGCAAAATTTGGACAAACAGGTCCAAATGTTGGTTCTTTTGATGGTGGTTGGGGAGCTTCATATATGGCTAGAATCATTGGACAAAAAAGAGCTAGGGAGATTTGGTTTTTATGTAAGTTCTATAGCGCTAAAAAAGCTTTAGACTGGGGATTAATTAACGAGGTTGTTGATTATGAAAAACTAGAAGAAACAACGATAAAATGGTCTCAAAAAATATTAGAAAAATCACCGCTTGCACTACGAATGCTTAAAGGAGCACTAAATGCAGACTGTGATGGTCAGGCAGGCTTACAACAACTTGCTGGTGATTCAACTATGCTGTTTTATATGACTGAAGAAGCACAAGAAGGTAGAGATGCATTTAAAGAAAAAAGGAAACCAAATTTTAAAAAATTCCCTAAACTCCCCTAATAAAAACCATGAATATTTTACCTTGGATTCAAGCTGCTCGCCTTAAAACCTTAGTAGCATCAATTGTTCCAATTTTGAGTGCAATTGCAATTTTACCATCATTAAATGAGGTTAATTTATCAGTCTTGCTATTGACAATTCTTGCTGCTCTTACGATTCAAATTGTAACAAACTATATTAATGATTTATATGATTTTTTAAAAGGAGCTGATAAAAATCGACTTGGTCCAAAGCGAATGTTGCAATCAGGATTAATTACTGAAATTCAAATGAAAAAAGCTATTATTTCACTAGTAATTATAGGTATTTTTTTCGGTGTTCCTCTTGCAATTAAGGGTGGTTGGATAATTGTTGTAATTGGATTATCATCTTTCTTGTTTGCTTATTTATATACAGCGGGTCCTTTTGCTCTAGCATATCATGGTTTGGGCGATATTTTTGTTTTTCTATACTTTGGATTAATTGCCGTTCTAGGTTCTTATTATTTACAAACCAATACAATTAATCTGAGTTGCGTATATCTTGGGTTCTCTATCGGTTGTAAAAATATTTTGCTATTAATAATTAATAATTTAAGAGACCACAAAAATGATAAACAAGTGAATAAAAAAACGCTAATTGTTAAATTTGGATATACTGTTGGCAAAGTATATGGATTAATTATTCTTGTAATGTCTTATATAGGAATTTTATTACTCTCTTTTTCATCTCATAATCATAGCTTGCTTTATTTGATGGTATTATCTATACCTCTAGCAATGAATATTGGTTTTGATATATTATTTAAACATCCAGCTGATCTTAACCCAACACTTGCTAAGGTTTCAACTCTATTAACTTTGGATTTAATTATTTTATTTATAAGTCGTATATTTTGAAAATTATCGAAATATATTACGAACAATATAAAATTCCCCTTAATCAAGAATTTACAAATTCTAAAAATAGATATACAGTCCAACAAGGGTTGTTTTTAACAATTAAAACGAAAAAATACACAGGTAAAGGAGAGGCCATATTATTAAAGGGGTTTACAAATAATACTTTACAAGAAATAATATGGTCAATGGAATCGTTTATAAGCTCAATAGAAATCAATGAGGAGTATTCTTTAGAAGAGCTATTAATGTTAGTAAAAATTCATTGTATTGAAACTCCCACTGTACAATTTGCAATTGATACAGCTATATATGATATAACATCACAAAAAAACAATATATCTTTAGCTCGATTTTTTAATAAAAAATCTTCTGATTATGTCGACTGTAGCCAAACATTAGTTAACCGTAATATGACAATTATAAATGATACTGTAAAAATAAAAGTTGGTATTGAAAGTATTGACGATGATATAAATTTTTTAAAATATTTTTCTCAATATAATCCTTTAGTTAAAATAAGACTAGATGCAAATCAATTATATTCAATTGAAGAATTTGATAGCTTTTATAGTCAAATTATTAAGCTCAATATTGATTTTTTTGAAGAACCAATTAAAAACCCAAACCTCAAAAAAATAGAACATATAAAGAATCTATTCCCTAATCTTAATTATGCAATTGATGAAAGCATATACCAAAATAACAATTATAAAGAATGGATTACTAAAAATTTAATTTCTACTATTGTTATTAGACCAAGTATTTTAGGGAGTTATAAACAGTTTTTTAAAATGACCAATCTATATAGCAAGAATTTAAAAATTGTAATATCTTCTTCTCTTGAAAATAGTATAGCAAATATGGCTACTATACATTTAGCATCAACTTTACAAAAACAGGTCAAGCATGGATTAAATATTCATAGTTTTTATAAAAATTTTCTCTTGCCTCCAACTTATAAAAATGATAAAATAAAATTAAATAATATAATTGGCTTGGGGCTATAAATGTTCGATATCATCCTCAATCAACGTGTTCAAGAAAATCCTAAAAAAATCTTTATTACTTATCAAAATAGACAGATTTCTTATTCTGTTTTTAATTCAATGGTAAATAATTATTACGAGCAGCTTAAAACAAAAAAAGATGAATACATAGGACTACAAATAAAGGATAAATTAAAACTACTGATAGCAATTGTAGCATTAAATAAAAAACAATCAATTCCTATTATTTATCCAAATCATCCTAATATAGAAGATTTTATTTCCACAACAAATATCCCAATATCAATGAAGAATTTTGATATTTCAGATATAAAAAATATTTTACCTGCAACTGATGAGTCTAATATTCATAATACACAAGTGGTTGTGTTTACTTCTGGTAGTACTGGAAAACAAAAGCCATGTGAAATAACATATAATAATTTCTATGAAAGCGCAAAAATGTGGGATGGAATTATTAAATTTAAAAATACAGATATATATTTGAATCATATGCCATTATCGCATGTTAGTGGACTTTGTATCTTTTTTAGGGCTCTCTATTGTAATTTTGAAATGAT
>CBFHVR010000035.1:0-21422 GCA_965659495.1 uncultured bacterium | reverse complement strand
TGTTTTTGTAGCAAATACTGAAAAAAATGGTGCTCAAGATGGTGGATATAATAATTGTAATGATAATATATGTGATATTAACATTCATGCACATATTATTGCTTTCAATGAATCTTTTGCTGTACAGTATTGGCAAAATACCTACAATTCAAATAACGGTTATTACTCAAAGCCTCCATTTGGGGATGGTCAAGGAATTCAAATTTATGGAAATTCAGGTAACGACGATACTAGAGGAAAAGTTAATATGTGGGGCGGCGTTGTTCAAAAATTTAGAGGGTATATAGTTAGAAATAATCCTGGGCCATATAATCTGCCTCAGGGAAATATAGGATATGATGGTAAAGATTACAATTTTGATTGTAATTTAAAGTGTTCTTTTCCACCATTATACCCTGAAAATACAACATGTGATGAGAGTGCAGATGAACTTCCATGGAGTGTAACAGCATATTATTAGGATAAAATTATGAGTTTTGCATTAGATATAGGAAAATTTAGTATTAAACTGGCTGTGCTTGAACAGTTTAATGATACAGTTAAAATTATAAATCTTGAAAAAATTAATATTGTTGAAGATTTGGATACCTATGATATTGATAAATTATCAAAATCTCAAATTTCTGCATCAATACAGGATTTATCAAGCTCACTTAATATTAAATCAAAAAAAGTTAAAAATTTAATTAGTTCATTATCAGGGTCTGTTGTTGATACTAGACAAGTCAGTATTTTAGATATGCCTGACAATGAATTATTACAAGCATTAGAACTTGAAGCGAAAAAACATGTACCACTAGACGGTACAGAGGCTATTATTGACTATCATCATATTGGTAAAGATCCAAACGAGCTAGATAAAATTAATCTACTACTAACAACAACAACGAAAGATAAAATAAAAGATCATGCAGAAATTTTAAAAAACTCTGGATTTAAACCTGGAATTTTTGATACAGATCCAATTGCACTATGTAATTTATTAAAATACTCCTATGATTTACCTGAAACAGGAGCAAATGTGATTTTAGATGTAGGACATTCATCGACAACTTTAGTTGTTTTTGGTAATAATACTACATATTTTTCTAGAGAAATTGAAATTGCAGGAAATCATATTAGCCAATCCCTAGTTAGGAACAATAAAATTAGATATAGCGAAGCAGAGCAAGAAAAACATAAAAAAGGTATAAATGTTTTCGATTCTGATACAGATAATAATGAACAATCTATATCAGTAGAAAAAAGAACGATTTTAAATGATTTAGTTGATGAAATTAGAAAAACTCTCAGATTTTATATGAAAAGTAATTCACAAGCATTTTTTAATCAATTTTATTTATCAGGTGGTTGTTCAAAAATGCCTGGCTTTGATTCATTTGTTTCAGATAGTTTGAATGTCAAAGTCGAGTTTTTAAATCCTATGAATAAAATAGATTATGAAAAGAGTTTAGATAACCCAAGTGAATATTCAATTGCAATAGGTTTAGCATTAAGAGGTCTTTTATAAAATGGATTTAATTAAAATAAATTTAAATCAGACTGTTAGTAAAGCTCAAAAAGACTTTATTGACCAAGAAAAGAAGAGATGGTACGTATTTACTTTTGTATGTATTGTATTTACATCAACTTTTATATGGCTATTTTTAATCAATTCTAGAATGCAATACGTAATAGATGAAAGAAATAAAACTATAGAAAATATTTTATCCGATACTGCTAAACTTAAAAGTTCTGGACAAATCAATTTATCAAAAAAAGATATTAATAATCTTTTCAAAGTTGAATCAAAAAGAATATTTTGGACTGAAAAACTTATTGCTCTATCAAAAATAACTCCAGATGATATGGCAATAACTAAAATAGAATTTAAAAATAAAAAATTATATATATCTGCTATTTCTAATATAGGTTCAGGAATTAAAGAATTTACTGTAGTAGAAAATTTTATGAAAAAAATTGATTTAAATAATGAGTTTAACAAAGACTTTAAAGATATCAAATTTGATTTCCTTGATAAAGAAAAAACAAAGAACGATGAACTACTTACATTTAAAGTAGAGGCAAAACTAAGATGATTTTAAAAAGAAGTATTATACTAATTGCAATATCAATCGTTTACTATTTATTTGGTTCACTGCTTTCAAATTATATGATTAAAAATAAGGAAGAAAAAATATTTTCGCTGGAAGAAAAACAAAAAATTGTTAATGAGCAATTTATAACAGCACAAATTTTATCTCAAAAACTAGACAATGTTTATACAGTATTTGAAGAAAACTTAGCAAATTCAATGAAAGATAATAAGAATAAAGAAGCTTCTATGGATTTCTTGAAATATCTTACAGATGTTATGGAAAAATATTCAATAAAATTAAATCAGATAATTCCTGATAAAAGGATTAAGAAAGGTTTACTAACAAATATTCCATACACAATTAGCTTTTCTTGTGATTATGAAAAATTTGGTCAATTTATCAATCAATTAGAAAGTGCAGATCGAATAATTTTAATAAAAGAAATTATCATGAAAAATAATATTGATAATATGAAAACTACCGATGAAGGTGGAGATATGGAAATTGAGATGGAAATTGTAACTATAACTATTAATAAATCAAAAAATATTTAGAATGAATTTAAGAGAAAAATTTATATGGAATATATCGCTCACTATTGCTGCTTTAGTATCAATAATTAGTATATATAATTTCTTTCAAATCGGATCAAATGCAAATGACTTTTATGATAAGTTTAGTAATGAAGAAGTGGGAACAGATAAAGAACTTGAGAAAAAAGTATCAGAATTAGAAAAAAATTATACATTTAGAGATAATTTAGTTTTTAATATCTCTAGCGATCCTGCTGATTTAAATAGAGTTGTCTCAATTGAGGGCTCTTCAAGAGGGAAAAAAAGGAAAAGTCTTTGGGTTTCAGGTATTATTAATAGAGGTGGTAAAGACAATATTGCAATAATGAATTACAAAGAACAATCATTTAATGTTGTAAAAGGAGACTCTGTTGCAGGAGGTGTTATAATAGATATTTCTCCTACAGAAGTAACTTTCAATAAAAATGATAAAACAATTAAATATAACTTAAGTATAAAAAATACTTTAGATTAAAAATTTGGAGATATTAATGATTAGAATAAAAAAATTAATAAAATTAACTGTATTAACTATATTTATTTCTTCTGTATTATTTGCACAAGAAAATAAATTAGAAGATGATAGACCCTTAGTATCAATACATGCTGAAGATACTCACTTACCTTCCATACTTGCTATTTTAGCTGAAGAAAGTGGTTATAATATTGTTACTGGACCAAATGTTCAGTCTAAAAATAAACTAACTATTCATTTAGATGAAGTACCAATAGATCAGGCAATAAATTTAGTTATCAGAGCAGCTGGATTAAGCTATGAAATAGTTGGTAATTCTATCTTAGTAGCTAATCAATCAAAAATAAACGAAGATGTTGGAGTTTCCCCTGCTGTAATTCCTTTGCAGTATGCAAATGCTGAAGAAGTAGCTATTTTATTAAAAGATATAACAGAGAAAATTTCTATTGATGCGACAGGTAATAAACTACTAGTAACAGCAAGTCCTAAAAAAATAGCAGAAGTACAAACTATTGTAAAAGAAATAGATGTTCCCTCAATACAAATTATGCTTGAAGCAAGATTAATTGAAGTTGCTTTAAATGAAACAGAGGAACTTGGAATAGATTGGGAAAGACTTGCCTCAACTACACTTATATTAGCTGAAACTGGTGAACCACAAAATATTACTGAAAGCTTAGTTACAGGTTCATATCTTCCTGGGTATGTTCCAGAAGTTGTTGCGGGTGCTGATGGTTCAGATGCTTTTGTTTTTGAACAAATTACAGGGACAGCAACTGGTGCAATTCCAGATCAAATGGCTTTTACTAGATCCGGAGGTGTAAACTCGTTTGGAAGACAACTCACAGCTTTTGATGTTACACTTGATATGCTACTGAAAGATAATAAAGCAAATATTTTGACCAACTCTCAAATAGTTACTGTTAATGGACATGAAGCTGAGATACAAATGGTTGATGTAATACCTTATCTTGCATCAAACGGTGGATTTGGGAACTCTAATTTTCAAGTATTAAAAGAAACTGTTGGAATTAAGTTGAAAATTTTACCTTATGTTAACACGGATGGTTATATAACTACTCAAATTACTCCAGAAGTAAGTTCAATTCAGTCTTGGACTGCTCAAGGATATCCTTGGACAAAAAAGAGAGAATCTACAACAACTGTAAGAGTTAAAGATGGCCAAACTATTGTAATTGCTGGCCTTATAACTACAGAATCAATCAATACTGATACAAAAGTACCCGTTTTATGGAGAATTCCATGGGTTGGGAAAAAGTGGTTTACGCATACAGAGATGCAAGATAAAAAAACAGATTTAATTATCCAAGTTACTCCATCTATAGTTAAAGATAATTATTCTGGTATTGACAAACAAGATTATCATAAAAATGCTGAGGAAAAAGCATTTGAAGAAGAAAATTAATAAGGAGTTTATATTTATGAGATTATTAAAAAATAAGTTATTTATATTATTATCTACATTTGCTATTTTAAATTTAGCATGTGATAGCGATAGCCCAACACAAGCAAACCCTGACTCAGACCCTTCTGTTTATTGCTTATCTATGTCTAGTGTAGTTGAGGGTGGTGAATATGACTATGTAGATGATACTGTTACTCAAAGAGCTATAACTATAACCTTAACTAGCTCAGATACAGATTGCTCTTCAAATGATTTATCTCCAGTATCAAACGCATCTCTAACTTTTAATTGGAATATACTTGATTCTGATGGGAATGAAATTGAATCTGGTTCAGCAGAACCTCATTTGCAAACGATTCCAAATAGTGGACAAACTGCTACAGACATATATTTAAACCAGTCTTTTTTAACAGATGATTCTGGTGAGATTGAGTTTTATTGGATTGATGATAATCAAGAAGGATGTATATTTTTATACTCAGATTATACCCATTCTGATGGTAATGTTTGGTCCTTAGAATCACCGTCAAACAGCTGTACAAATTCTTCAAATAATCCGTTTGAGGTTAAAGCAGCTGAAGCATCTTACGATAATATTTCTATTTTTACTCTTTCCTCTTCAATTGATACTTTAACATATAATGATTTACCAAACAGTGTTGATTCTACAGAATCAGTAACTGAACTTAATTTAGATGCAATTATTAAAGATTCTGATGGTGTTGCATTACAATATATTCCTGTTAAATTTTCAAATACGACTCCAGATTTTGGTACTTTAATTAATTCTGAAATTACAACAAATTCATTTGGGTTAGCTCAGAATCAACTTGTTAATATTTATCCTGATAATTTAACTGATGGCTTGGGTACAATTACAATTAATGCCCAAGTAATCAATGAAAATGATGAAGAAATTATATCGGCTAATAAGGATATTTTATTCGTAGCAAAATCAGTTAAAAAAACATGGGAAGTTAATAATTTAGATGCAGTTTTTTTACAAAACATATCATTAATTAATAATATAAACTTATCTTTTTCAGACTCTATTATAGCTCAAGTATTAGATGAAAATGATACACCAGTAAATGGTGTACCTATTCAATTTAGCTTAATTTCAGATGATGTTGGATATCTAGAAAATGAACTACTTTATAGTGACGACCAAGGGTTTGCAAGAACAGTTTTTCATATTTCACAAGCTGATTTATTAGAAAACCTAGAAAATATAAATATTTCAGTTAATGTTCATGTTAGTGATGATATTAATCAAACCTTATCTAGAACGTATGTAATCGATGGTAATGCAAATATTGAATATGATGTAAATCAATTTAATTTTTACCCTCAAACAATAAGCAATTTGGATACTTATGCCGCCGCAGGTTCAAATCTAGGTGAATATGAAGGGGTAAGAGAGGTTTTACCGTTTATAGTTAAAAGTGAATCTGGGCAAGGAATTCAAGGTGTTCCTGTACAATTTGAAATTTTTGAACAGTCAAGAAATAGTAATGGTTCATTAAGTACAGCTCTTGCTTATACTTGTTGCAACACTAGTTCAACAGATGATGGTTCAACAGATGGTGGTTCAAATGATGATGGCTCAAACGACGATGGTTCAAATGATAGTGGAGCATCAGATGGTAGCACAAATACTACTGGTGATACTTTGTATGATTGGAACGGTGATGGAACTGCAACAATTGATGAGAACATGGGAATTGCAACTGTGATTTATAATAATTCAGTTACAGGTGTATCGGATAATGTTAGAGCTTTCATTCTAGATCCTCAAATTCAAACTCAATATATTGACGCTAATGGTATTAGTCAAGGAGGATTTGAAGAATTTTCAGTTCAAACAAAATATGTAGACGAACTAGCTCAATCAATACTTTTAAATACAATGCCATCAAGTCTAAATTTTGGTGATACATCTAATACATCAACAGATGATGGTGGTACTGGTGGAGGAGCAACAGGTGGAACAGTTGATGATACACAAAATCAAGATAATTGTGCTACAGTCTATGCAATCGCATTTAATGAGTTTGGAGGAGTACTAAACGGAGTACCTGTTAATTTTTCATTAAATGATATCTCGGATTCTCAATATGGGATTTTAACAGAATACTATGCAGTAACAGATTCTATTGATGTTGCTCCATACATTGCAGCTGAAACATCATTTTGTACTTTTGAAAATACTGCTTTAACTATTGAAGAAGATATAAATATTCAAATTAATGCGACATTATCAAATAATGAAAATATTTTAATTAATCCTACAAACATAACTCTAACTCAAAATAGTAGTAGTCTTGGCATGATTTCAACAATAGAATTTACAGAACTTCCTAACAATTCTATTGAAACTTCAACTGTTAGTGTTACAGTTACTGATGATGATGGCTATGTAATTGAAAATACATTAGTCCAGTTTGAGAGTTTAACTCAAGATAGTAATGGAGAACTAACTCAATCTATCGGAAGTTTTGATCCAACTTATTCTTTTACAGATATTTCTGGTACAGCCTCTTCAATTTTTAATATGGGAAATGATGTTGGTTTAGCAACAATTATAACATCAGTTCCAGAATATAATTTATCAGATACTTCTTATGTTTCTGTTACTGCTTCTAATGCTGAGTACATTCAGATTTTGCAACCTTTTCCTAACGAAATAACAGTTTCTGGTGGCGGTGGACTTGAATCTACAGAACTAACTGTTGAAGTTAAAGATGGTAATGGAAATTTAGTCTCAGAACCATATTTAATATATTTCGAATTAGGTGATAATTCACCAACAGGTTCATTTGTGAATGTTGAAGGGCAAAATTATGGATGTATAGAGTCAAGTAATGGTGTTGGCTCTGTTACATTAAACTCTGGTACTCAGCCAGGCTCTATTCCAGTTCACGTTGAATTGTTCAATCTAGGTATTCCTGAAGTACCATGTGCTGGTATTAATGGTGTTCCACTTCAAGAACAGCCTGATATTGGTGCAGAAATATGTGCATCAATATATACCAATAGAAATAACGGATTGTATGATGATTGCGAATTGGCATTTTTTGATGCAATTCCAGTAACAGTTGTTACTGGCGCTCCTGATTCAGGAGAGATTAATTTCAGCTATGTTGATATTGCTCCAATTGGAGGTGGATTATATCAGGTGCCACTATCTGTCCAACTTGAGGATGAATGGGCAAATCCTGTTCAAGATTCTACAAATGTTTATATTTGGGTAGAAGGATTTGCTAGATCTTTTGATATTTCAATAGATTATCCAAATGAAGGCGCAATTACAGATACAGTAAAATGGGGTCTTGAAATAGATGGAAGTATAGATATTAGAGATAGCTTAAGGTATGTACTACAAAGGCCAGATTTATTTACATTGGGGCAAAACCCAAATGAAATGAATACAAATATTATTAGTAATTCTTGTGATTGCTATAAAAATCAATTACTTAATGAATGTAGCACAGATGGACTAACAACTGATTGTATATGGGAAATTATTCCAAATGAACCCGGATCAGTTGTTGGTGAGGCAAAAACAGGAATGCTATCTCCAGACAACGCTACCATCCCTGGCGTTGCTTGGTCATTTGTATACTTTGGAACAGGAGATATGTTTGAAAGAGTTGTAATTAAAGCATTAACATATAATTCCGATGGAGAAATATTACTAATAGATAGCAGAGAAAATCATCAGGATAGGCCACTTACTTTGCCTTTTTGGCCTGGTTCATTAAATGTAAGCTCAGCAATAGACGCATGGGATTTTGGAGTCCAAGGAGTGGGTACTGAGTGCTATGAACCAGACTGGGTAAATGATGGAACTTTAGGTGATGAATCTGGAAGCACACTTTCTTTTCCTAACGACGGAGTCTCAATTATAGCTTCAATTACTGATTACTATCAATATCCGGTAAGTGGAGGAACAATTTTATTAGATGCAGATTTTTCAACTCCTGATGAAGGTTCATATAACTACTGTGATACAGGGGAAGCTGAAGAAGACTATGAAGATTGTTTTATTCCTAGTGGTCAATCTCAAAATGCATGTACTAATACAAATGCTGTTAATATAGATGATTCAGATACTGCTGCTAATGCCCATGATTGGATTGCATGTGATCCAATCGATTCTGATGGAGATGGTATTACAGGTGATTGTGATATAGATGATTTTGATAATCAATGCAGCCTTTGTGTTGGAAATGGTGGCGTCTGGACTCCTGATAATAATGATGCTATTCTGGGCTCATTTGATGATGACCAAACAGTTTGTAAAACAAATGGTAATGGACAATGTTTCTGGATAATTCATTACAATGAAAATGTTATTCCTAGACAAGAAAATAATGGTCAGTTTACTTATCAAGATAGAATATCTACAATTATAACAACTCTTCAAAATCCACTACAAACTGCAAGTGAGAGTATTGATATTATTTTAGAAAAAAATCCTTAAATTTTATACAAAGGAGATATATTTATATGGATAACTTTAACCCACAATTTCAAAAAATAGGTGATATACTTGTTCATCAAAAAATTATTACATCTGAGCAACTTGATAATGCTTTAACTGAACAAAAATCTACTAAAGATAAACTTGGTAGTACGCTTATTAGTCAAGGAACAATTACAGAGGAAGAGCTAGTAAATGCTTATTCTATGCAATGCGGTCATCGTTCAATAACAAAAGATGAAATGCTTAAAGTAGAACAATCTATAGTAGCTTTATTACCTGAAGATTTTGCTAAAGAAAATAATGTTCTTGCTCTTCGTAAAAAAGATAATTATCTTGCAATAGCTATGGAAGATCCTGAAGATTTATCAACTTTAGATTCAATAAGAAAATTAACTAATTTAAGTCCAGAAATTTTAGTTGCAGGCAGAAGTTCAATTAAAGATGCTTTAGAAAATTTATATGACAAGGTCAAAAAAAGTGGAGAAGTTGAAAGTGCTATTTCAAAAATCAGTATTGTTAGAGGTGATGAAGAAAATGGGGATGAACTTGATTTAGGTTCTGAAAATGTTTCTGCTGAAGATGCTCCTTTCGTAAAATTAGTAAATCTAATGCTAACTGAAGCAATAAAAGAAGGTTCGACAGATGTACATATAGAACCTGGACGAGATAATGTAAATGTTAGGATAAGAATTGATGGAGTCCTAGTAACAATTATGTCTCCTCCTATCAACTCTCTAAATGGAATGGTTACAAGGATTAAAATACTTTCCAAACTAAATATAGCTGAGCATAGATTACCCCAAGATGGAAGAATGAAAATCAAAACAGATTCAAAAGAAATTGACGTAAGAGTATCAATCCTTCCAACAGTGCACGGAGAAAAAGTTGTACTAAGATTACTTGGTAGTGGTGGAAAAACTTTAACACTTTCAAATCTAGGTTTTCCTGATGATAAATTAAAAGTATTTAGAAAGTGGATTAATCAACCTTATGGAATGGTTATTATTTCGGGCCCTACCGGTAGTGGTAAATCAACAACACTTTATGCCTCATTAATGGAAATACAAAGTGAAGGTATAAACATAACAACTGTAGAAGATCCAGTTGAATATCAAATACCAGGAATAAATCAAGTTCAAATGCATGATGATATTGGTTTAAATTTTTCAGCATCATTAAGATCTATTCTTAGACAAGATCCTGATGTTTTATTGATCGGAGAAATTCGTGATGAAGAAACTGCAGATATCGCTGTTAAATTTGCTTTAACTGGACACTTAGTATTTTCAACTGTCCATGCTAATGATGCTCCGTCTACAATTGCAAGACTATTAGATTTAGGTATCCCTCCATTTTTACTTGGTTCATCTTTAAATTTAATAATGGCACAAAGACTAATTAGAACAATTGATGAAAATGAAAAAGAAGAATATACACCAAGTAAAAGTGAACTTGAAAGAGTTGGCCTATCAAATGAAAAAAATCTAAAATACTTTAGAGGTAAACCAGCAACATCCAATCATAATTCAGGTTATAAGGGAAGAACTGCTATTCATGAAATATTAGAAGTAACTACTGATGTTAGAGAATTAATATATAATAATGCAAGTCAATTAGATATGAAAAAATTAGCTGTTAAAAATGGAATGACACCTTTAAGAGAAGCTGGTTTAAATAAAATAAGAAATGGCTCAACTACAATCGAAGAAATTTTAAGAGCAACAGTTGAGGAAAATTAGTGCCTAATTTTGATTATATAATTAGGAATGAATCTGGTTCTAGAAAAACAGGCTCAATCAAAGCAGATAACTACAATCAAGCTGTTGAAAAATTACAAGAAGATAAAAATACTATTGTAAAATTAACAGAATCTGACACTTCGTTTGATTTCATAAAACCTTTTATAAATAGATTGGCCCTTGAAATAGAAAAATTCAAGAATAAAATCCCAATTACAATCCTAGTTTTTTTTACTAGACAATTATCTACAATGTTTTCATCAGGATTAACAATAGAACGTGCTTTACATTTCCTAACACAAGAAGAAAAACATAAAAAATTTAGAAAAGCTTTAGAAAAAATAGAAAATGATGTTAAAAAAGGATTATTACTATCTGATGCCCTAGAAAGACATCCTGGGATCTTCTCAAATTTATATATTTCTCTAGTTAGAGCTGGGGAAGTAAGTGGTAAACTATCAGAAACTCTCCAAGAGTTGTCAAGTTATCTTGAGACTGTTGAGGACACACAAAGACGTGTCAAATCAGCAATGTACTATCCTGTATTTATATTGATTTTTTTAACTTGTATTTTATTTGGAATTTTCTATTTTTTAATACCTCAATTTTCAACAGTTTATGAACAACTTGGAAGCGAACTTCCTTACTACACAATTTTATTTGTAAATTTTTCAGTTTGGTTAAAAAGTAATGTAGCCAACCTTATTTTTACAATTTTTCTATCAATAATTTCTATTTGGTTTATAACCTTGACTGATTATGGTAGATTAATAAGAGATAAGATTTTGCTAAAACTTCCAATTTTTGGGAATTTAATACAACAAAATATTTTAAGTAAGTTTGGCAAAACATTTGGTATTTTGATAAGTGCAGGTGTGTCGGTTATGGACTCAATGGATTTACTTATTAAAATCGTTGATAATCGAGTTTATGAATTAGCTCTTATTGATGCAAAAAAAGAAATTGAAAATGGTATAAGTATTTCTCAAGCTTTAAAACAAACAGATATATTTCCACCAATATTCATTCAACTTTTAATTACAGGTGAAGAAACAGGTGAAATTGATAATTTAGCTTTAAAAGCATCAGATTTCTATAGCAAACAAGTTTCTGCTATTGTTGATAGACTAACTTCTCTTATTGAACCAATTCTAATAGTAACTGTAGGGGCTGTAATTGGTATAGTATTAGTTGTTACCTACCTACCAATATTTAATTTTGGTTCAGCTTTAGCTGGCTAATTTGAATCTAATGCTAAACTTATATTGGTTTATTTTAGGTACAATATTTGGTAGTTTTTTAAACGTAGTCATTTATAGAGTTCCTAAAAAAAAATCTATTATTTCTCCACGTTCTCACTGTCCAAACTGCAAAAATATAATTCCATTTTATAGAAATATTCCACTAGTTTCATTTATTATTCAAAAAGGAAAATGTAATAACTGTAAAATATCAATTTCTTCAATATATCCATTAACAGAAACTATAATTGGTTTATTTTTTTTAATTGGAACATATAATTTTAAAGGTGCAGAACTAATTTCATTTATTTTAGCTTCCAGTTTATTATATGTAGTATCAGTGATTGATTATAAATATTTTATAATTCCATTAGAAATATCATTTTTTATTTTATTATCATTACTACCAAATATAATATTTTCTATAAATCCATTATTTTATTTTTATGGATTTATAGTTGGTTTAGGTTATTTACTTTTTATTTATATAATAACATGGGTCATTACAAGAAAAGAACCCTTAGGCTTAGGTGATTTGCAATTAATATGTTTACTAGGTTTATGGCTTGGTCCTCTTAAAGTATTAATAACAATTTTTTTATCTGCATGTATTGGAATTTTATATTGGATATTATTATACTTCGTAAAGGGGCATGAAAAAAATAGAAAATTACCACTAGGTACTTTTCTATCATTTTCTGCATTTATTGTTTATTTAATACAATTAATTTGATAATTGTCTTTGTCGTTCAAATAATATAATACTTGTTGCTGCAGTAACATTAAGAGAATCAATATTACCGTTCATTTTAATTGTAGCTAAAAAATCACAATTATTTTTAATCAATTGTCTGATTCCCCTACCTTCACTACCTAAAATAAAAATAATTTTTCCTTTATAATCTAATTCATACCATTGTTTTGCTTCTACTCCATTTTCTACACCAACAATCCAAAATCCTTTTGATTTTAGATAATCAATAGTTGACCTCAAATTAGTTTGCATATAAATTTTAGTATTAATAAAAGCACCTTGACTTACTTGAAGAACAGTATTTGTAATTTTTGCTGAATTATTTTTTGGTATTATAATACCATTTATTCCTGCACACTCAGATGTTCTAATAATTTGTCCTAAATTTTGTGGATCATTTATTTGATCAAGAATTAAAAAACATTCGTTTTCAGAGAAATTATTTTTTAAAAAAATATCAGAATAGAAATCATATGAAAAATCAATTACAATTCCTTGCGTATGTTTTTGAAAAAATTTATTATTAAATGTATTATTATCTAAAAAGGAAATTGGAGATTTATTAGTTTTTATAATTTCATTTAGTTTTTTTGATTTAAATATTTTAGCAGTTTTATTTATTGAAATTAATTTTATATCAATATTTAATTTTGAAGTTAGTAAACTAATACAATTATTTATACCATGAACTGTAAAAAAATCAGGAGATTTTTTTTTTGAAAAAGATTTATTCACTGAGGAGTAGTTCAATATTAAAAACTAAATCTGAGTACATATTTGGATCATATTCTTTTAATATAGCACCAGGATAAATCCTTTTAATTCTATTATTTTTACCTATTAGAAATGTTGTTGGAATTGAATAAACTCCACCATAATCGACGATTATTTTATCGATAATATCTTGTTTGCCATATAAAACAGGATAGTCAATCTCATAAACTTTTAAAAAATTATCAAGTTGTTTTTTTGTGTCTGATATAGAAACACCTAGTATATTTAACCCTTTTGAATTATACTTACTATGCAAATCATTGAAATCAGGGATTTCCATTCTGCATGGTCCACACCAAGTTGCCCAAAAATTGATTAAAACAACTTTATCTTTCATATCGTTTAGAGTATATAAACTATCTTCTTTAACAGAGTTTAATGAAAAATTTTTAGCTAAATCGATATCATTAGTTAACTCTTTTATCTTATCTATTTGTTCTTTATTTAATTCATTTAAAAAAATGAATGAAAGAAAAATTATATAAATATATTTAATATTCAAATTTATTCCTTGAATTATTCAAAAAGTCTATAAACTTATCTTTATTTGTATCCATTCCTGGGAAAGTACCAAGCACATTATCATCAGGACTCAAAATGACATAATAAGGTAAAGCAGCAGTACCAAATCTTTCTATTTCTAGTTGTCTATTTTTTTTATGATTTTTTTCTTTTCCATCTGTATATAATTTTACTAATACAAAATTCTCAAAAATTTCCTTAACTTCATCTTCTTCAAAAATATTAATTTCCATCCATCTACAATTAGTACAAGTATAGCCTGTAAAATCAATAAATATCGGCTTCTTTAACTCTTTCGAAACTTTATAACCAACATCTAAATCTTCTATCCATATTTCTTCCTTATCAGGTGGTAAATAGGATTCTATTAAACCATGTAATTTATTATTAAATAAACCTGTGGATAAGTAAATACCAACGAATAAAAATATTATACAAAAAATAATCCTATAAAAACTTATTTTTTTGATTGGACTATCGAAAGGCATTTTAATTAAACCTAATAAATATAAACCCATTAATATGAAAATTATTGCCCATATAAGCAATACCATACTTCTATCAAATATACCCCAGTTCCATACTAAATCAACATTACTAATAAATTTAAAAGCTGCTGCAATTTCTAGAAAACCCATAATAACTTTAACAGAGTTTAACCAACCTCCACTCTTAGGTAGTTTTGATAGGTACTGTGGGAATAAAGCCAATAAAAAAAATGGTGATGCGAATGCTAGTGAAAAACTTAACATACCAATAATTGGCCAAAAGATCGCACCTTGGCTAGCTGTAGCTAATAATGTGCCAACAAAAGCTACAGTGCATGTAAATGAAGTCAATGTAAAGGTTAAAGACATAAATAATATGCCAATTACACCGCCTCTATTTTCTTGATTAATACTAAATTGTCTTAAAAATGAAGGTGTTTGTATTTCATAATATCCAAATAAACTAAAAGCTAAATAAATAAATAATAAAGCAATAAAAATATTTATCCATGGGTTAGCAGCAAGATCTCCAGCACCAGATGCTCCAAGTGTAAAAGATAAAAGTAATCCTAAAGTTGTAAAAATTACTATAATACCTAGTGCATACAAAGAAGCAGAAAAAATGGGGTTATTATTATCTTTTTCTCCTTCTTTTGTAAAATATGAAACAGTGATTGGTATCATAGGAAATACACATGGAGTTAATAAAGCTAGGAAACCCATTCCGATGGCAAATAATATAAATGAAAATAGGCCCTTATTTATTTCTGTTTCGAGTTCAGTTAAAGGGATATCAGAAACATATTTTGTTGGGAATGGTTCCCAATCAAAATCTTCTCTCTTCTCACCATCGAAAACTTGGAATTCAAAACTAAAATCATCCCATCTAGGTATACACATACTCTCATCGCATGCATAATATTCAAAAACACCATTTACTTTATAATTATTATTTTCAAGTGAATCAGATAATTTTAAATTTT
Organism: uncultured bacterium; assembly: GCA_965659495.1. GTDB lineage: Bacteria > Fidelibacterota > Marinisomatia > SCGC-AAA003-L08 > D37C17. The sequence continues at coordinate 5,881 of CBFHVR010000035.1, read as the reverse complement.
TAACAAGTTGTATATTATTCTTATGATAGTAAATATCTTGATTAAAATTTTTATCAAATTTCTTTAAAGGCTCTGGTTCATTAATAATACCAATAACAGAGAAATATACAGAGTCAATAATATCAACATAAGTTGGACTTAAGCTTTTTTCAGGGTGTACTGAATAAATATGAAATCCATCATCTATCTCAACATTAAATAATAAATATAAATTTTCTCCACCAAAGTAAACTTTTCTATCTACTTCGACATCAAATCTAACACAGTTTTCTAATGCTGATGTATCAAACTCATTTGATAATGAAATTCCAAACAAAAAACAAAAAACTATATGGAAATAATTAGTTAGAATTTTCTTCAATATTTTCATTATTAACTCTTACTTTTATGATTTTAACAGGTTTTTTTGTCCTATGAATATTTTTTAAACCTTTAAAAATATCATCCTTAAATTTATCTTTATTTTCATTTTTTGGAATTTTAATATATTTTTTTCTGTTTTGATATTTAAACTCTAAAAATTCACTATTTGAATTCTCAGGTAATTTATCTACAGATTTATCCAAGATATAATTAGCTTCAGATTTTAATTTTTCAATTTTATCCAAGATCTTATACCCGCTTACTAATTTTCCAAAAACTGTATATTTATTATTCAAATGAGAAGCATTGTCAAAACATATAAAAAATTGACTTCCAGCTGAATTTACATCTTGTGATCGAGCCATTGACAATATACCGCGTTCATGAGATATATTATTAAATTCTTGATCTACTGTCCATCCAGGATTACCTCTTCCATCATTATCTTTATTAGAATCTCTGGTTAAAATATCTCCCCCTTGAGCCATAAACCCAGGTATAATCCTATGAAATATGGTTTCATCATAAAATCCACTATTTGCTAGTTTTTTAAAATTATAGGCATGCTTTGGAGCTATATTAGCATAAATTTCAAACTTCATTAAACCAAAATTAGTTTCCATTTCAATAATATTATCAATTTCTACAGGCTCCGGTACAAACTCTCTCGCTTTAGATTTTATTAAATCTATTTCTACTGGTGAAATTTCAGAGGGTAGGCTCGGAAATAAATTACCTTTAATATTGGCATTAATTTTTAAACCTTTCTTATTCAATAAAGGATTATAATAGTTCAAAGAATCTGATAATAAAAAAGATGTAATTATAAAAATCAATAGCATATTATTTTCCTGTACTTCCTGGTTTAGTTATTTCAATTTTATCAAGCCAATCAGGTACATCACTTTTATCCCAACTTTTAACATCTAATTTTAATAAAGAATTAAATGGAAAACCAAAATCTAATTTCTTATTACTTCTATCAACTAAGCATACTACACCAATAATATTTACATTTAAATTTGATAGTAAATTTATTAGTTCAACAATAGAACCACCTGTTGTAACAATATCTTCTACAATTAATACATTTGCATTCTGTTCAATTGTAAATCCTCGTCTAAATTGCATTTCACCATCTATCCTTTCACTAAAAATATGTTTACAATTTATATGTTTACCTACACCTCCTGATAACAAAATCCCACCTATTGCAGCACCTACAACTAAGTTTATTTTCTGATTTTTAAACTCATTAGACATCTCCAAACAAACTTTATCAAGTGCGATAGGGTTTTCTAATAATCTGAATTTTTCAATATATGTATCACTATGCCTTCCTGAAGTCAATTTAAAATGACCCTTCATTATTGCACCAGTCCATTCTAACAAATCCATTACCTCATTGCTTTTCATAATATTTCTCTAATCTTATTTGTATAATTTTCTGTAGCTTTTCTAATATCAGAAATTTTTCTATCCTGGAACGCCAATATTGCCCTAGATACACTAACTAAAGAAAGATATTTTTTTTCTCCAACTTTCAATGATTTTTCTAAATTTCCTCCTTGAAATCCTATTCCTGGCATTAACCAAGGTATAGATTCTGAAATCAAACTAACTTTCTCTATTTCATTATCATTTGTTGCACCAACTACAAGGCCAATATTATTATATTTATTCAATTTATTGCACATTTGTATAACTAATTTATATAATTCATTGTTATTTATACTTCTCTTTTGAAAATCTTCACTCCCAGGATTTGATGTTAAAGCTAAAATAAATACGCCTTTATTTTTATAATTAATAAATGGCTCAATTGAATCAGCTCCCATATAAGGAGAAACTGTAATACTATCATATCCTAAATAATTTAAAATAGATTCTGCATAAAATTTTGACGAATTACCAATATCTCCTCTTTTTGCATCTGCAATTGATATAGATTCTCCATTTATATATTCTGGAATTTTTTCTAAAATTTCATAACCTTTAGAACCATATCTTTCATAAAATGAAAAGTTGATTTTATAAATTGGACAAAGATCAATTGTAGCATCAATAATATCTTTTATATAAGAATTCATATAATCTAATGAATTATTTTTCAAAGTCGTATTATCAATATCTAGACCTAAGCAAAGTCTATTATTTTTTTCTATACACTTTAATTTTAACTTTTCATTAAAATTCATTTATTCTTGTTTTTTTTTTAATTATCAATAACATAAATTTACAATGATATTATGAAACAATTATCATTAAATATAGTGAATAAATCTAACTCTCAAATAGTCGCTTCCTCATCGTATGATTTTAAAATTGAATTAATAAAAAGCATTGGTAGTGATGATATCCAAAATATTTTAGATATTTCTAAAGATTTATCTAAAATTTATGGTAATAGATTGATTATGAATAATGATAATATTCTTAAATATTTCAATGATAATACCCTCCCTTTTATAGCAAGATATAAAAAAGAAATTATTGGTTATATTATAGGAGTTCCTCTTGAGCACTTCAAGCAAGAGAGCTGGTCTCATTTTGATACAAACATAAATAAAAATAATACAATTTATACCTATGCTTTTTTTATGAAGAAGCAATATAGAAAAAAAGGTGGTTTTTCAAAAACTTTGAAAATGATATATTTAAATTGGTCTAAAAAAAAGGGGTTTAAATATGTCTCTGGTCATGTTATTGAAGGTACATCAAACAAATTTTCTAAAAAATCAGAAATAATTAAAGTTTTTCCAAATTGGTATGGTTTAAATAAACCATATGAATATTATAGAAGAATGTTATAATTTAATATTATGATTATTATAATTTTATTTTTAAATATTAATCTTTTCGGTTATTCTCTCCAAGAGATCTATGATAATGCAAATTCTTTTGAAAATTATGATAAATATTTAATATTATCTCCTGAGCATATATATACTGGTGGACTAGGTTTATATGAAGGGAACACATATATTGACTGCAATGGCGCTATTATTAATTTAGAAGATGGTAATGGAATATGGATATATGGAGACCAAAATTATCAATCAAATTTAGATATTCAAGAATGTATAATAACTAATAGTTTATATTATGGATTAAGCTATAGTGGAGAATCAACTGGAAACATTAAAAATTGCAACTTAATTAATACAAATTTTGGTCTTAAATTATTCGATAATTCCGTTGTTTCTGTAGATAATTCTATTTTTGGATCTAATAATTCTATGGGAATTGCTTTATATTCAGAAAGCCCAATTTTAGATATTTCATATTCCTTATTTTGGAATAATGAAGATGATTACCTAGAAAATTGTCCTGGTTGAGGTAATATATGGACTCAGTTTGAGTTAGATCCTGGAATGGGAATTTTATACGATAATCCACTATTTATAGATTTGAATCATTGGGATTTTAATATCAATTCTAACTCTCCTTGTATTAATTATGGAAACCCTAACATATATGATTTTGATGGAAGTATATCAGATATTGGAGCATTACAATATAACCTAACCTGTATGTTAACAGGTGATTTTAATAATGATAATCATGTAGATATTCTTGATGTTATCAAACTCGTGAACTGTGTGCTATTTGCGGAATGTTCAAATTGTTCAGACTTGAATAATGATAGTATGTATAATGTATTAGATATTATAGATTTAGTGAATATTATAATCAATTAGATTTTTTATTTACTGTAGTTTTCCATTTTTAACAACTTTTAATATTTTTGTATTTGATGAATCAAACCAGTAAGGTATTTCTTCTAAATTATTAATATCCCAAAAAATAAAATCGGCTTTATATTTTTTTCTTATTAAACCTAGACTATCTTCTTTCTGTAATGATTTAGCTGCATTATAGGTAACTCCTAAAAATGATTCTTCAAGAGACAATCCACATTTATGCATAGCTAAAAACATAATATTTGACAAAGATCTTATAGTACAAGTACCTGGATTAAAATCTGAAGCTAATGAAACTGTGCAACCTCTATCAATTAATTTTCTACCATTTGCGTACTTATCTTTATTAAGAAAAAAAGTTGTCCCTGGTAAAATTGTTGCAACAGTTTTAGACTTTGCAAGAGCGTTAATACCTTTATCGTTTATTACCATTAAATGATCAGCTGATAGAGCACCAACACTAGCAGCAAGTTCTGAAGCACCAAAATAATTAAATTCATCAGCATGAATTCTTGGCTTCAAATTATATTTTATTGATGTTTCTAAAATTTTTTTGCTTTGTTTTATATCAAAATATCCTTCTTCACAAAATACATCACAAAATACTGCCAATTTCTGTTCAGCTATTTGTGGAATCATTTCTTCACATATCAAATCAACATATTCATTTAATCCATATTCTTCAGGAATATCATGAGCACCTAAGAATGTTGGCATAATATCTATGCGTAGTTCTTCATTTATTTTTTGTATAACTTTTAAAGATTTAATCTCATCTTTTACTGATAAACCATAACCAGATTTAGCCTCCATTGTTGTTGTTCCAAAATTAATAAATGGTTTTATATTTTTAATAGAATATTCATATAATTCATCAAACGAAGAATTTCTTAAACTTTTAATTGAGGAAAGAATTCCACCTCCCATTTTTTTAATGTCATCATAACTTTTACCATTTAATCTCATATTAAATTCATTTGCTCTATTTCCTATAAATATTGGATGAGTATGTGAATCAATAAATCCAGGAGTTAATACACAATTTTCTGCATCAATAATATTGTAGTTTTCATTTATAGATTTATTAATAGAAAGTATTTTATTATTTTCAATTAATATTTCATGATTTTTAAAGATATCCACAGAAGATGAATCAGGGTTCCAAGTATAAATTTTACTAATATTAATAATTTTAGTTTTCAAAACTAAGAAGGTATTTTAAGATTTCTATCTTTGGCTACTTTTATTGCTTTTTCATACCCTGCATCAAGGTGCCTAGCAACACCTAATCCCGGATCATTAGTTAATACTCTATTAATTCTTTCATTCATTTCGATTGAACCATCGGCAACGATAACAACTCCCGCATGTATTGATAATCCCATACCTACTCCTCCACCATGGTGTAATGATGTCCAACTTGATCCTCCAGATACACTTAACATTGCATTTAAAATTGGCCAGTCTGCAATAGCATCAGAACCATCTTTCATTGCTTCAGTTTCTCTATTTGGTGAAGCAACTGAACCACAATCTAAATGATCTCTTCCAATAACTATAGGTGCTTTTAATTCTCCTGATGCAACCATATCATTAATAGCCTCTCCAAAAATATTTCTTTCTCTATAACCTAACCAACATATTCTAGCAGGTAAACCTTGAAATTGAACTTTTTCTTGAGCTAAAGTAATCCATCGTTTAAGAGATTGATCTTGGGGAAATAATTCTAATACTTTTTTATCTGTTTTATATATATCTTCTGGATCACCAGATAAAGCTACCCATCTAAAGGGACCTTTCCCTTCACAAAAAAG
>CBFHVR010000034.1:0-8380 GCA_965659495.1 uncultured bacterium | reverse complement strand
TGATGCACCTAAAGGAAAATACGATTCAGATTGTGTTTCATTATAGCCACTATCGCTTTGATTGTTAGCAGATAAAGATACTCTATATTCAACATTCGATAATGTTAAATTCGGACTTAATTGAATTGAAGTACTAAACTTTAACTCTTGATTAAAGGTGTTAGATGATGATATAATTATTCCATCTGAACCTGCAAAAAGACTACTTTCAATTGGTCTATCAATAATACCTAACTTGAATTTATAATCTGGGTTGATATCTGTTGAAATATTATTGTATTTATTCGTAGTATTGTATGAATAATTAATATTTATGCTAGAAAATCTTTGCCCTATTTCATGTAAGAATTTTAAAATAGTTTTAAAATGGGGCTGTTTGATAATATATATTTGGTTTGAATTAGAACTATTTGAAGAAGTAGAAGAACGTCTTCTTCCAGTTGATCTAGATGAACTTCCAGATGTTTTTTTATCTGATTCGTAAAATTGCTCAATAAACTGAGTAAATGAAAGTGTAAATGAAACTGAGAATCTATTATCACTTGATATGTCAGCTGTTGATGATTCTCCACTTACAGCATCTCTAACCCAATTATAGGTTGGGACATAATTGAAACGGGGTCCAAGCCATTTAAGGTATTCAGGAGTGTATGTAAATGATAACTGCTGATTATAGCTTTTTTTAATACCAGGAGAATAAGATAAATCAAAAAAGTCTGAAATTTTTAAAGCTGAATTATCTTCAAAGTAATCATTTAAATTATTTTTCATGTTAGCAGAGTATTGAAAAGCTAAATTATCAAATATATTTATATTTGAAGAAAAACTTCTATTTAAATCAATATTTTTTTCATCAGTAACAATACCTCCATATAAATCTCTTTGAATAGTGTAATTATCTGAATCTACAAAAGATGAACTAAAATTTATATTTTGAGGAGTATAATAAAAATTTAAATCTTTTAAAAAGTTAGCAAAGTATTTTTTATTATCAGTATTCTGTTCATTATCATTGAATAGCTCTTTAAATGGATACCATTTATTATCTCGGCTAAACGTCAAAGAATAATCATAATTAATATTTTGCAATACAGATTCTTTATTCAAAATTGTTGTATTGGATGATTGATTCCATTTATAGGAATAGGTTAATTTTGAATTATCTAAAAAGTGCTCGAAAAATAAATTTTCAGGAGAATAATCTGTTAACATTGTATTTAATGATGTGCTTAGAGTAATTGAATTATTAATATTTTTTAACTCATTAGGAGTTTCACTAAAACCACCTAGAATAATATCTGAACCAGGCTTATATAAAGGAGAATATAGGCCTTTAGAATACTTAATATTAAGCGGCATTTGAAAATAATTTTCTTTAAATAGTTCATGAGGAGAAAAACCAAAATTTATAGAATAATTAATGGAATGATCACCTGAACCTAATCGTTGCTCTAAACGATGAAAATCCGCTTCTTCACTTTTGAAATCTAAATCAATATTAAAAATATCACTTAAGTTAAATTTAAAGTTTGTTGTAAAAGCTGTTCCTTTTTGTCTTTTTACACCTGTCATTCTTAACTCATTAATCCAAACACTTCCAAAAATTGTTCCAGGGGCATTATTTTTAATACCAACCATAATATATTCCATTTTATTAATAGCTGGTTCTCCTTTGACTCTTAATTCACTGCAATCTTCACAAACAGTGCTAATATCAACCGTTGTCCAATCATCACATTCTTCAGAACTCAAATTATCATTAGTTTGGCAGTAATCTTTCCATGACCAAATCTGATCTTCTGGAATGTATGATGCTGGTATGGTATATAAGTTATTTTGATCCCAATCATCAATCACATATTCACCATAAATAGTGATATCATCTTCACTACAAGATTCGTTGTTTTCATCAATACAATCGTACTGATTATTACCTTCTGTTGCTAAATAAAAATTATCAGATAAATCGGGACAATAAAAATTTGGATTATCAAAATTATTTGTATCAGGAATACAGAAATCTGAACTATCAATATTTGAATCACAGCACTCTAAACCAGGGATAGAATAATTATCACCATTAGGATCAAGAATATGTGGACTATAAACACCTAATTCGTCATAGTTCTCTTCAATACATATTTCACTATTTATAAAATTCAAACAATCATTTTGATTACAAAAATTTAACTGTTCTTCATTAAATACTGACATTCCAGATATTTCATCACAAATTTTAGATGTTGTAATTCCTAATTCAATTGTTTCCTCATTAAGACAACCTGGAAGGGTTGTTAAAGAATTAATTATTCCAGTTTCATATAAATCGTCACAATTATCAATTCCATCATCCATATAAGATTCTAAATTTTGTCTATTTAATTTATATCTTGTCAGTTCATCTAAATTAATTTTTAAATTTTGCCACCCATTAGGATCTAATACTTCTTCATTTTCAATAGATTTAAATGGTTTTCTTATTTCATAATAATTTTCATCTTTCCCAAATCTAAAACATAGCTCAACATTTGTACATTCTTCGCTATCTGATCCATTGCACTCCTCATACCAATCTTGGCCAATACTTGATTCATTACCATTAAAATACATTTCTAAATTTTTATATACAAAAAAACTATTTTGTTTTTCGGCATCTAACGATGAATAACTAACATTTTTCTTAATAAATGCCGTACTGTCTAAATTAATTCCACCATTATCATCAGAACCATTAGAAAAATCAATTACCAATGATTGTTCTTTATCTACAATTAAGCTACCAAGTCCTCCGGTTCCGAAATTTTGATTACTTCCTGAGACTCCATCTGGAGGTGTATAAATATCAGAGTTTTCTTGATTATTTATTAATTGGATACTTACATTTTCATTAGGAGTAAAGTCTGATTCTAAATATCCAGTTTGACCAATATCTTCATTATCAACTATACCTAGTTCTTCCCACTCATTTCCTACAATCTCAATTGAAGCAATTCCAAGTAATCCATAAGTATCATTTTCTGCATATTGACCTTCAACCCACAGCCTAATATTTTTTACATTTGTCCAATCAGCATTATAGCCAGAGGTTTCATTGATCGCAATGAAATCATTTAATGGTATCCTAAAAAGTTTCCAATTTGTTGATAATATTTCACTTTGAATAATATCATCATTGTCCATATCTAAATCTATTGTATATGAATAGTATGAATTAATATCATCAATAAACTGATCGCCATTTAAATCTTCAGAATCTGGATACTTATTTTCTATAATTGCACCGTTGTTCTCTGTTCCATTATAGTTACTAAAATCGTAACTTGCTGAAGTATAACTAAAGTCATCATTATTTGGATCATTAGAACTTACATTTATATTAATAACATTATTAAAACTTGAATTACCACTCAAAATTTCAGATTTAATTTGTGAAAAGGTAAGTTGCTCTGTATCAATACAACTATTATAAGTATTATCATTATTAGTACCATGATTAAATTCAGAACAAAGACATCCTCCCCAACCATTTTCATATTCATTTATACAGGCATCCATCCCCTTATCTTCTCCAGCATCCAATAAACCATCACCCATAATCATAAGTGACTCTGGAACCAAATCTTCTGTGTCTAAAACACCATTATCATTTGTATCTTCACTAATCATACCAATATCAATATTAAGTTTAAGATTATTTCTATTAACTAAAACTGGATTTTCTGGAAGACCATTATAGTGATTTTCAAAACCTACTAATCCTTCATAATTAAGCCAAATATCTAAATATTTATTGTTTGACTGATTTTGGTCAGAGGCATACAATGAAGCTGTTATACCATTCCACCATCTATTGTCATCAGGATTATTACTATTACCTCCAATTTTATCTTCTGGTATTTCCAGCCAAAGTGTTTGTTCCTTAGAAGCATCTTCAACTTCTTTATCAGGCCATATAAGTTCTGTTGGAATATCATTATAAGGATTATACCAAAATAAATTTTCTCTCTTATAAACATCGTACTTTTCTAAAACAATATCACAACTTAAAAAATCATTATATTCATTATAATTAATTTCGCATTCATCTATTTCTATACAATCTGATTCAGTTAATGCACTTAGACAATCAAAGTTTTTTATTTTAAATGGAGGAGCTGATTCTTGCCAAGCAGAATTTAAAATTGGCATGGTTGAATATCTCTTAGATGATTCAAAATCATCTATATAAGCAATACCAATAGGATTTGGATTAGGAAATATTTGTGCTACCTCGCTTGAAAAGCTAAATTCAGAAGGTTTTTCTAAATTAACTAATCCTCTATTATTTATTGAATTATTTAAATTTAATAATTCTTTTGAATATTTTCCACCAAGATGCCAAATCATATTTTCCATAGGCTCATAACCAATCTCAACCTTATTATCGGTTATTGATTGCTTATAAAAGTATAGTCCTCCAAATAAATTGCTTTTATTATTTATCTCATATTTAAATGAATTTCCAAAAATTAATTTTTGATCGAATGATACAATCTCATTTCTATCATAGGAAATCCTTAAAGTTTGAGAATTATTTTTAGCTCTATCCGAAATTAAGGTTAATGTTCCTGTAAAGTAATCAACAGAATAGTCTACTCCTTTAATTAGCTGAGTTGAACCATCAGTTAGTGTTTCACTTCCATCAACTATCATAAAGCCAAGATTTATTGTTGTATTTTGATTCACATTCTTTACTTTTATAACAAATTCTTTTTCTGATGATTTTGTTGTTTCATTACTACTAAAATACATTGCAGGTCCATTTTCATACCTGTAAAGAGTAAATTCTGGTCCAGCATCACCGTTTTCTCGAATGGTTGTTAAGTTTTCAATGTTTATATTTTCTAAATCACCATCAAATATATTTGCTAAATCTAAATGTGGATTACCTAAGTATGCTTCTGGGTCATATGCAAAAGGCATATCAAATGGTAAGAATAAATCTCCCCAGCTATTAATAAAATAACTATCTACTTTCCCATCTCCATTAGATATAAAGAAACCCTGAGAATCCTTATTATCTATACCAAAAATTCTTAAGAATGTATTTCCATTTGAACTAGCTGTCTCGGTCCCTAATTGACCACCAATATGAATAACCTCAACTTCTGGTGGTTCATCTCCTTGACTAAAGTTTGATAAGCCTATATCATATACATTCTTCATCATTAAATCCCATGTTGGATTTCCATTTGGATTATCAGGACTTGGAGGCTCTTGCTGCCCTTCTGTTTTTATTATTTTTAAAATTAAAGGATCTGCAGAGAAGCCAAATACATCATTATATTCTATATAATTACAACAATTTATACTGTTTTCCTCATTACAAACTTCTAACGTTGAAGCCTCTATCTCTGAACACCCATTAATAGTATTCTCATCACATTCATCTTGACCTGATAATAAACATCGATCTTGAATGAGATACTCTGTTCCTGTTTGAATAGGATTAGAAGACTCAAGAATAGTTCCATCATTATTTAAATCTCCAATAGTATAGTGCACTGCAATTAAATCACTTGTTGATATTGAATTTAATCTAACATATCCATAATACTTATTTACATAGTAATCATTTCCAGAATACTGATCTTCAAGTTCAATCCATATATTATTTTCAGGAGTTCCGATATCTTTATTTAAGGGATCAATATAAGCAATACCTTCATAAATATCCGTTTCAATCTCATTTGTCTGAGCTCTTTTATATAATTTAAACTCTTTAATAACATATTCATTTGAACCAATTTGATTAATATAGTCTTCATTTAAAGGATAAAAATTATTCTTAAATATTTTATCGATAAAAAAATATTTATCTTTTATAAATTGGTAATCATATCTGTCTAAACCTTCAGATTGATTTCCTAAAGAAAAAGATTCTTTTTTAACTTTTTCTCTACCAATAATTGTATTCAATTCAATTGGTCCAAGCTGACTACTCATTTTCACGCCAAAGACACCTGCTCTTTTACCCATACCTACACTAAATAAGCTTCCTTCACTAAGACTGATACCAATGTTACCAGCTTGAATATTATTTATAATTTCATTATCATAACCTTTATACTCCAATAAAAGTGAATTTTCAAAATCAAAATCTGATTCTGAGTTTTGATCAGCGCTAATAGTTAATCTATCTCCAACTTGACCTTCTAAATCAAAACGTTGTTTTTGATCGATATCTAAATTCCAAGATTCATTATTTTGATTACTTAATGAACTGCTTTGAGTATCCGTAAACTCTAATTCCCCTCTAATTTCTATTTGACCACTTAAATTAATAGCAACATTTGTCTCTCCTATATCTTGACTGACCAATGTAAGTTTTTTTGAATTTCTAGAATTTTTTATATTTGGACTAATTTTATTAAATGCTAATTGCTGCATTTTTTCATAGTGGTTATTATTAATGGTTCTAGACTTGTAATAATCAACTGTAGATATAGAGGGCTGAAGAATATCATTTTCATTGTACTTTAAAGATGATATAATTGTTGTTCCATTGTAGCCTAACTCAGTTTTTTCACTTAATTTTCTGAGTTCTTTTGTAAAATTTAATCCATGATAAGAACTAGACCTATATTTTGATGCAAGTGTTAATCCCTTAATTTCTTTATAGAATGGATCAAATACATTTTTTATAAATATATAGTACTTAATTGTCCTTGAAAAATATATATCATCTACAAAATCAATATTAATATTCGAGGATAAAGAAGGATTATCATCTAAAAAACAGTCTTCTTCTAGGTTTTGGCCACCACATATTCCCATGCAATCAAACGTATTTAAATCACAATCACAATATCCATCAGGGATACCACTTCCTTCACACTTTCCACATTCATCAAGGGATGATTTACCTCCCCATTCTCCATTACAATCTTTTATACAGTCATTTTCAGGAATATCATCGCAAATATTACAACTATCATAATAAGCGTTGCCATTTATGTTACCCTGACAATCTGCACATATTGAATTATTTCCTCCACAAATTCCACAACTATCTAACTTATTTTCACCACCCCAAATACCTTCACAGTCTTTTATGCAGTCATTTTCAGGTATATTATCACATACATTACAATTATCATAGTAGGCGTTCCCGTATGCTACTCCTGCACAATCTCCACATGTTGAATTATTTCCTCCACAAATTCCACAGTCATCAAAATTATTTTGTCCACCCCAAATCCCTGTACAATCTTTAACACAGTCATTATTAGGATTATCATCAAAATTTCCACAATTATCAAAATAAGATTTTTTACAGTCATTTAAAGAATCTTCATCGCACTTTCCACAATCATCTAAACGTGCTAGACCTCCGCAAATTCCAAAACAATCTATTTCAACGATGCATTCTCCATCACAATTTTCATTATTTCTTTTTCCGCTACCTCCGCAAACTCCACATTCATCAAATATAGAATTACCTCCCCAAATTCCAAAACAATCTTGAATACAATCATTTTTTGGATTATTATCATATGTACCACAATTATCATAATATGAAGCGTTAATCTCCTGTTCTGCTCCTAGAAAATTGAGAAATGAAGCAGTGCAAAGATAAAAAATTACCTTTAAATATTTTATTGAATGTATATGATTCACCTTAGCAGTGGGACGCTAGGCAGACTCCTTTGTATTTGTATCAGTCTTAATGTAAGACTCAATTTTAGGGATTAAATTTTTAATCGCTTTACCTCTATGAGATATAATATTTTTCTTTTTTATAGACATTTCAGCAAATGTTTTTCCTTCGTTCACCACATAAAATATGGAATCATACCCGAAACCTCCAAGACCTTTCTTTTCCGAGGCTATCATACCTTTTACTTCACCAATTGAAAAAAGTTCCGTTTTATCGTCGACAAATGCCATTACAGTTTTAAATACAGCTGATCTATCATTGGTTTTAATATTTTTCATTACATCAAGCATTTTATTTACATTATCTAAATATGAACAATTTTCACCTGCAAATCTTGCAGTATAAACACCAGGTTTTCCTCCAAGAGCATCTACTTCTAGGCCAGTATCATCTGCCAATGAAGGCAAACCAGTTTTTTTAAATACTTCTCGTGCTTTAATAAAAGCATTTTCTTTAAGAGTTTCACCATCTTCAACTATCTCATCAATTTCGGGGAATGATGATAAATCAAGCAATTCAATACCTAATTTAATAAGCCCCTTTTTTAATTCTTTAAGTTTATCTTTATTATGTGTTGCAATAACCACTTTCATCATTATAATTTAAGTACCTATATAATTACTTTATATAGATTTTTTTGTTAGTGGCTCGATAGCTCAGTTGGTAGAGCAGAGGACTGAA
>CBFHVR010000033.1:0-2881 GCA_965659495.1 uncultured bacterium | reverse complement strand
CCAATTTATCTGAGATAGATCTTGGATCAGCTCTTTTATCAACTTTTATCCTAGTCGGATTCATAGCTACGGCATTTGCCTTTATAAAGCTAACCATAATTGGAATAAACTATGTAAAGGAGAATTATTTAAAACAAAAGGTAGAAGAAAAAGACGAAAAGAAACTCAAAGGTTTTTAAATTCAGAAAATTAAGCGAAAACCGAAGATAGGCTTTCTAGCACATAATAAAATTATTACTAGCTCGATAGTTAATTCATTGACTCGTAAAATATGTTAATTTAGTCAAATCTAAAGTGATTCATAATGGAAGTAAATCCGCTAATACCAATTGGGGAAAGGATAGAAGTAGATAAGTCGAAAATTGAAAATCTACTACCAAACAAATTATTGGATGACTTACCTCAAATGATAAGTGGAGAAATTGTTGATTATAAAATGACAGATGGTATGGGTATTGGATATGTATTAATGACTAAAAATGATCTTAAAATATGGATTTTCGCCACCGAGTTAAATGAACAAACAAGAAGAGAATATAGAATTAAAGATACGAAAAAATACTATAATCCAAAAAAAAATGATCTTATCCTAGGAAAATATACAATTGCTTATGAATTAAATGGGAATAGGAATGTTAAAACGATAGCAAATCCAATAAATCTAATTAAATGGATAATATTTACCCTGAAAGATATTTTCTAAATTATTATTCAACTTGCCGTTTCATTATAAGAAATAACATCTTTCCAATTTTTAATGTTTCAGAAAGTTCCCAGCTTTCCAGCCCCTTTTTATTTAGAAAGTTACTTAGTTGAGTAGCAGGATGTACAGAGCCTTCATTTTCGTGATATTGCTCCGGAAATTGATCTTTTAGAAAATCTGCACTTAGTGAACCCTTAAGTTTTTCACTTGCGGCCTCAGGATTGCTGGATTCTTCACTTTTACTTGACGAATTGTCGATATTGAGATGGATTACTTGGTACTCCCACTTCATAAATATGAGTTAAGGTAATAATTATTATACATAATTTAACTATAAGGAATATTGATATATCCAGATTTCAAAAAAGTAAAGAATCAGTAATTGAATCCAAAAAATATTAAAATGAAAAAAAGTGAATTGAACTCATCGTGGAAGGATTTGACCCAGCTATAAATTATGGTCCAAATGATGCAGGAATATCAGCACTAACAATAGTTTTAGGAATTTTAGGTCTTATTGCTATTTCATGGCTATTTGGAAAAATATATACACAATTAGCTAAATTGTTTGAAGCTAATAAAAAGAATGAATCTTAAATAAAATATATTAAAGACATTTATATCTATAAATTAAAAATATTTGAAAGTAATTTATTTGGAATAAATTAAAACTCTATAAAGTTGTGAATTATTACGAACTAAAATAACAAACCTATCTTAAATGTAGTATTTTGAGAACTAATTATTAATCTTTACTTATGTTTGCTTCATTGATGGTACATGATTGGGCGACTCCATTAAATCTATCCGCTCCAATTGCTGGCATACTTACTATAGGGGGCTTTATGGGCTACTACAGTTTATCTAGGAAGTTTTAAAAGTTATACCTTAAAGAGTGAAGAAAACATATTTATAAGCTAAAAATGAATAAGTTAAGCTGGATAGAATTTGATGAATGCATAAATTCAATATATAAGCAATGCAAAAATAAGAAATTTGAAGGAGTTTATGGTTTCCCTCGAGGAGGTTTATGTCTTGCAGTTGCATTAAGTCATTCGCTTGAGCTGCCATTACTAGAAGAGCCTAAAAACAATTCACTCATAATTGATGATATTTATGATACTGGTTATACACTTGAGAAAATAAAGCATATAAAAGGTTCGGAGACTCATGTATGGGTGAGCAAAAAAAAACCTACCTGGTGGAACTCATATAGATATATAGAAGATAATGAATGGATTATTTTCCCTTGGGAGAGTGTAAACGCAGCAAATAAAGATAGAGATTTATTTTATAAATCTAGATAATCAATTTTTACCACATTAAATCATTAGATTTATCTTGTCTAAATTTCAAATTAACTTGTCTAAAACTCAATAATTCATCTAATTTAGTAGCAAATTCATAAGTATCACCTTTCAATCCTATATTAATATAATTATTATATTTTTTAATTTTTTTTCTTAGGTTCAATAAACCTATATATTTTTTCCATAGAATTTTATTACTATAATTATATGCCCAAAGATCATAGATATCCTCAATGAGGTTAATAGGAATCTCGGAAGAATAACCAGTATTGTAATTATCTAATTTATATTTTTCATATTTTGAATCTAAACATAGGATATCTAATGTTGTATTAATTGCATCCTTAACCTCAATTGCACCGTCAAGACCAAATAGTTCTTTTCTATAGCACTCAAGCAATTTTCTACAAAGCGAATTTAAAATGTTATCCTCATCTGTAAAGTTAACAACCCAAAAACCAACTCCCTCACTTACACCTGATGCCAAATATAGATTAACAGATTTAGTCATTAATTAAATTGTATAAAAGCTAGGAAATAAATAGGAGAGAGATAAGACTAATTTAATAAAATATAGATATACCTAAAATAATAAACTTTATGTACTTAAATTGAAAAAATTAATTTAATTGTAAAAATAATAACAACTTCTCAAATATATGGAAAAATTAATCTCAAGTAAATCCATCGGTTATAGAAAAAGTCTTGGCCCTGGAATCCTTTTAGCGGCAGCATGCATAGGCGGATCACACCTAATGTCATCTACTACAGCTGGGGCTAAATTTGGATTTTCGCTTATTGGCCTTATTTTATTGACAAATCTAGTTAAATATCCATTTTTACTTGTCGGAACAAGATTTACAGCTGT
>CBFHVR010000032.1:0-2925 GCA_965659495.1 uncultured bacterium | reverse complement strand
ATATTGGTATCCATTAATACCTATTATTTTGACGTCATCAATACCTTCACTTACTAATTCATTATATAAATCATCAAGCACACCGAACCGGTTGCGACACATACTTCAGCCTGCTTTTCCAAAATAATATCCTGTAATCATTCCTTGATAAATAGGAGGTCCTACTAGCTGTCCAAAACTTGGAGAGCTTACATTTAAATCTTCATATAAAAATTCAGTAACAAGATCATTTCCATTAAATAAAATGATATTCATCATTGCTACTACATCTAAGATGTTTATGCCCCCATCTTGATTTAAATCTCCAGCATCAATTTGGTCATCATCAAAGCTTATATTTCCTAAAACATATTGTACAAGCTGAACAGCATCTAAAATATTAACGATAAAATCACCATTTACATCACCACCATCAAATGGGGGAATATAAATTTGCTCACCTGTTACGGCAGCACTTCCAGCCTGTCCAATACTATAATCTTGCCATGTTTCCCCACCATCAACAGTAGTACTAAATATAAAAGAGTTTTCTTCAGAGTAAATCCATTTTGCATTTGTACCTTCCATTGGTAAAACTGTTAACCAGTAGAAACTAGATGGTTCTGTTTTTAAACAATTTTCAAGAAGTGAAAAAGAATACCATTTACCTTCAAAATTATCATAATCTAACTCTAAAATATTTGACGAAACTGGGATGCCTGGTTTACCATTATCATCTTCTGCAATCTGAACCTCTATACTTTGTGTATCAAACATAAACTCAGGTACATAGGATAAATAAACATATACTCTTTCAAGCATATATTCATTTGATAGAAAAAAGCGATCAGATGCACCTAAAACCTCATTTTCGGTGAACTGAATACTATGCCCACCTAAGCTAGCATCTGGATCACCATCACCTGTTGCAAACAATGTTGACCTATCTTGTGCAATGAAAAATGATAATAAAATTGTTAATATAAAAAATTTATACTTCATGACCATAATTTATGATAGTTTATTTATTAATATCAATGACATACATCAATTTAATTTATTTCAATATGATGTGGAATCATAAAATAAATTTTTTCATCTTGCAATAGAGGAATAATATTTATTTCATTTAATTCTTCTTTTATATTGTCTGGTAATAAATCTAATAAAAGTTGTGTTTTATAATTAGACCTCTGATTATTTTTAATATTAAAATCACCTTTATTACTATTAGGATACTCAATAATTTCAATATCTGTATTTTCTAATCCTGCCATTTTTTTAGCAATTTCAATAGTTTTGTTAAAACCACCTACTTCATCAATTAATCCATTTTCAAGTGCTGTATTACCCGTCCATACCCTTCCTAAGGCTATATCATCTAGAGTTTCAGATTTTAAATTATCTCTCCCTTTTAATACTCTATCTTTAAATTCTTTGTAGTAGTATTCTGTTGATTTTTTCATTTTTTCATTTTCTTCATCTGTCCAAGGTCTAGATTGAGTTAAAAAATCAGAAAATTCACCTCTTTTAAGAACCTCTTTATTAATACCAATATTATTATAAAGTTTGTTAAAGTTAAATGCCATAGAAATAACACCAATCGAACCAGTAATGGTAGTTGATTGAGCAATAATTGTATCTGCTTCGCAGGCTATATAATAGCCTCCTGAAGCTGCTGCTCCAGACATGGAAGCAATAAATGGTTTTCTATTAATTGAATCATGAGTTGTTTTATATATTTCTCTCCACATTTGATCAGAAGCAATTGCTGATCCGCCACCACTATCTATTCTTAATATAATAGCTTCAACTGATTTGTCATTTCGCGCATTTTGAATTGATTTTATAATTGTTTTATCACCCATTACTGAAGAACCTTGTGGACCAGGATTACTTTTTCCTGACATAATGCCACCTACAGCATAAATCACTGCAATTTTAGGTTTTACAATATTTTTCCAGTTGTAATTATAATCTTTTTTCTTACCAATATTTGCAAATTTTATAACTTTACTTTTCTTAACTATAGAATCTTTTAAATATTGTCTAAACTCATCTGGATAAAAAGTCCCATCAATCAAACCACGCTCTATAGCGATTTCTGGCTCCCAATAAGGACCTTCATTAATAATCATATTTGTATATTCTATATCTGGATTACCATCGTCATCTAACCAACCTCTAGCATTTGCTATATCTTTGGTAAAAACTTTATTTAAGTCATCTAGTAGCAGTCCATAGTTTTCACGCATTTCATTAGACATATTAGTATATTTAAAGGGGTCACCAGCTGTTTTATAAGAGTTACCTTCTTTATCTTCAATTCTCCATATAGCAGGTTCAATTTTAAGTGTATCTAATAAACCTCTATAAAAAGTAATTTCCATACTTAAGCCTTTAAGGTCAACACCTGTTAATGGATTAACATAAACCTCATCTGCAACAGATGCAATATGATAGTTCATATTGCTAATAGTACTTGGGCTGTACAATATAATTTTTTTTCCTGTGTTTTTAAATTTTATTAAGGCATCTCTGATTTCAACTCTTTTAGAAAACCCGCCACTAATATTTTTTAAGTAAATCACAAGACCTTTTACATCTTCATCATTTGATAAATTATCTATTTTTTCAATCCAAGTTCTAAGCTGTGTTCCACTTTTTGAACCACCTAAAAGACTGCTAATATTAAAGGAATGTTTTTTAGGTTTTTCTTCAATAAAAACATCATCTAAAATTAAAGTCACGTATTTTTCTTTTTTCTTTTTAAATAAATCTGCTTGTTTGTGGGTTGTAAATGAAGCTCCATAAATATTGCTTCCATTATTACTATGAGAATAAACTTGTTTAATCCCATCAAGATTAAATCCAATATTCAATCTTAAATCATGATTATCAAGTTTATCAAAATTAAATATAGGCATTCCATTATCTTCATATTCA
>CBFHVR010000031.1:0-5988 GCA_965659495.1 uncultured bacterium | reverse complement strand
ATTCATTATTAGTGTTTGCGCAGAGTAAACTCCAGACACATTATCGAGTCTTAAATAATAAATCTCTGGATTCCAACTTAAACTTAAATTATCATTTAACTTGAAATCATTAAATAATGGCTGAATGAAAAAGATTTCACCTGATTCAAACTGATTCTCTTTATCTACAATTTTTAATGGAATACCAGTGAAATATGATAATTTAATCGCAAAAGAATTACTTAAAGAGAATGTAAGCTTAGGATTAATCATTGCTGTTACCCATGGTGTAAGAATCTTATTTTCAATGCCATTTTCTTCATATGTAAAATCTTGAAAGGTTGTACCTGGTAAAAAACCTCCAATATCTAGATTAATTTTTTGTTTATCTATTAGCTTATAGTTCCAATATATATCTACATTCCAAGGCTGAAGTCCTTCAAGCTCATATCTAAATGAGGGATTAACTGAAAACCTGTTTGTTCCAAAAGAAAAATTAGCAATTAAAGATGGCTCACCTAAAGTAAAAAGCGGAACCCATGAAACACCATTATTATTTATATTAATATTTCCTGAAAAGAAGTACTTTTTATCATCAATAACATCCTGAGAGTATAAGAATGTATTTAGATTTGAAATTAATAGAAGAGATAGAAGTATTTTTTTCATTAAGGGATATATATAAGCCCTCACAATGAGGACTTATTTATTCTTATATTAATTTTTAGAAAGGTTTACCCATACACCAGCAATTACCATTACTCCTAATGTGATTAGAAAGATATAAGCAGTGGGTTCTGGACTAAATGGTATAGGAAGTCCATCACTAATTGTATAGCCAATATAATCTACCCAGTTTTGTGATAATGCAGATAGCTCAACCCCAGAAGATTGAAGTTCAGATAGTCTATATGATTGACCTAGTTGGTTTACGTATAAAAACGAAAAAACATTATAACCAAAGAAAACTGTACATAGTCCAAATATGGTTACTAAAACTTTTCCAAAAATATTTGCGTTCTGCTCTCTTTGAAATCTCATGAGTCTAAATGTAATGAATACAAAAGCTGTAAAAGCTACCATGTATAAGCCATTTTGAATAAAATTCATTTGAGCATAATTTAAAATTTCTATTTCGTTCATTGTTAGTTATTTATAGTTTAGTTATAAATTTATTAAGTAATTCCTAACTTTAGAGGAAATAGCTTGATAAGTTCTTAACAAGAATAAACTCCAATAATAAGTATGTTTAAAAAAATAGTTATAATCTATATTTTATTTTTAACTACCCACTCATTTAGTCAAGATGTTTATAAGACATTACTAGAAGGCACTTACTGGGGTCAACCTTTTGAACTACGACAAGTGACTTTAAGTATTGAGGATTCATGTAATCAGTTTTCTCACTCTCAGGTATTATGGTACTTTAAAAATGAAAATGAACCAGAAAAAATGGATATTGGAATACTTAAATTTAATCAACTTGAAGATTGGAAAACTTTTGCATTAATGGTTTCAGGTGTTGCTGATCTTAAAGAAACAGGATATGCCGAAACTTATATGGTTTATAAAAATTTTGTAACATTTATCGACGAAACAAAGCCACTTTTTATATCAATAATTACAAATCCTGAAAACAAACTTGCACTTCTACGAAAAAATTTCTTTAGTGAAAATGAAGTAAGTGAGAGGTATATGGATAAAGTTGGGGAATTATGGCAAAATGATAAGTGTGAAGGGGGATTAATTATTGATTAGATTATTTTATTAGTTTCTCAAAACTACCTGCTACCTCAATACCTGCTGATTCTCCCATATCATTCAGAATAACTTTATTCAATTTTTTATTCAATAATTTAACTTTAATCTTTGCTTTCATGCTCTCGTCTATCCTTCCATCCATAAACCCGCTAATTGGAGCAGCCAATGTAGTTGACTCTTCTCTAATTGCTTTAATCTTTAATTCAAATAATCTATTCTCCATAACAATACTCACCTCTTCTTGGGAAATTTCACAATAATTTAGTTTTGTTCCGTTGTAAGTAGTAAATTCTATTAGTCTACCATCTATTAGAACTCCTGCAATATGACCAATAAAAGAGTTTTTTAACCAAGGAATAATAGCAATAGAACATTTAAATGAAATACTATTATTTGAGAAATGGTTACTCTGCATCCACACATAAGCCTCAGGAAAAGAATGACCCCAGTCTTTCTCCATATAGCCTTTACCATTATCAAAACATATTTCTTTTCCATCTTGAAATAAAGAACCTTCGATATCATGATTCATACTAACAATGCCATGATAACATTCCATAAAAGGAACAAAAGAATAAGGGCCCATTATTCCAGGAGAAAGAAAACTATTAGACCATGGAGATAAATTTTTAAAAGATAGATTTCCTTTAAGATTAGGAAGGTTGATAGATATATCTGTCATACTAAAATGGTTTTCAGCTATGTAAAGATCGTGTTTTTTAGGCATGGGCTTAAATGCCTCTGACTCAAATTTAAAATAATCAGCCTTTGAATTTTTTCCATCCAAAACTTGAATAAATGATTGTTTAATCCCATTCTCATCCATTGCTATTCCTGGAATTATAGCAAAGGCATTAGTTTGAGAATTATCAACAATTTTATAATACCAGCCCTCAAAAAATTTTCTTTTTCTACCCCACCCATGATAAACATGAGGGTTCCAGATTGCATGGATTTTAAGTAATTGATTCAATTTCAATATATTTAGCTTTAAGTTAGAAACAATTTGTTCAATCATGGAATTTATTAATAAAAATCCTGCTCTGTTACTGGTAGATATTCAAAAAGCATTTTTAGACAAAGATTATCCTGGAGGCAAAAGAAATAATCATGATGCTGAATTAATCTGTGGAAAAATTTTAGAAAAATGGAGAGAGCTTGGTCTAAATGTAATTCATGTCAGGCACAGTTCAATAAACCCTGACTCAAAGCTTCATGAATCAAAACCTGGGTTTGAATTTAATGACTTTGTGAAGCCAAAAGAAGGTGAAATAATATTAACTAAGAACGTTAATAGCGCATTTATTGGTACAGGTCTAGATGAAATACTTAAAAAATTAAATGTTAATACATTGGTTATTGTAGGTATGACTACAAATCATTGTATATCAACTTCGGTAAGAATGGCAGGCAATTTAGGGTATGAAACTTTTCTAATAAATGACTCTACAGCATGTTATAATACATTAGGACTAGATGGAGAAGAGATAGATTGTGAAGTTATTTATAATATCTCAATGGCTAACCTTAAAGATGAATTTGCTAACGTAATTAATTCAAAAAAATTGTTTAACCTTTTGAGTTAATTATTTCTCATTAATACAATTATTAATAAATCATTAA
The DNA here is from genome assembly GCA_965659495.1 of uncultured bacterium. Lineage (GTDB taxonomy): Bacteria > Fidelibacterota > Marinisomatia > SCGC-AAA003-L08 > D37C17. Next base: position 2,625 of record CBFHVR010000031.1, on the reverse strand, counting down.
TTTAAATCTAAATTAGAACACTTTGAAAAGGTAGTGTCAACAGTATTTCGGGATTTAAACAACCAACTATCCTTTGCTTTATAAAAGGTTTCTTTATCTATTTCCTCAGCAATTATTTGAGTTCCGTTTGCAAGATTATATGTAATTCTTAAAGGATTTTTTTGGATAATTTCATATTTAACTTTATGATCCTTTAGATCATATATTTTTCCATATTTTACATCCGCTTCAACTACATTTGAAGTATGCTTGAGAATACTCATTTCATGCCATGCATTAAAAATTGTGCATGTTTCAGTATTATCAACAAAGTACATAACAGTGTGACCTTTATCAGGACTAAAATTTTTAACAAAAGCATATTCTGATGGATCAACTTGATCAATCGATTTATTAAATGATTCAAAAAGATCAACCCTAACAAAGACTTTACCCTCCACCTGATCATAAAATAAATAGATGTCTTCTTTAGAACAAGAAAGAAGAATTAAGGAGATAACAGCTAATATTAAATGATTATATATTTTAAGCATCTTCAAAACTATTAATAAATTAAATTATTATATCTTAACGAAAAGCTAATAAATCATTAAAAATCAATATTATAAATATCTTTTTACATTAATTCTAGCTGCAGAATCAATCTACATATTGCCTTATGTACTAGCTAGAGTATTTAGACCAACTTTTTTAGATGTTTTCAACTTATCCAATTTAGAGCTAGGTACATTATTCTCAACATATGGCTCTGTTGCATTTCTTTCTTATATATTTGGAGGATTACTAGCCGATAAATTTTCACCGAGAAAATTACTTTCATATTCATTAATATTTACCTCTTTAGGAGGATTTTTTATGATGAGTTATCCAACTTATTTTTTACTCCAATTACTATATGCCTATTGGGGTTTTACTACAGTTTTTCTTTTTTGGGCTCCTATGATAAAAGCTACTTCTATTATTGGAGGATTAAAGAGACAAGGAAAAACCTTTAGTTTTTTAGATGCAGGAAGAGGTATTGTTGCTTCATCAATTGGAATAATAGGTGTTTTAATTTTTTCTTTTGTTGTGGTTGGTGATATATCTGATTTAAGCATTAAAGAAAAACAAGATGCATTTAGATATGTAATTGGAGTATCCTCTTTAATAGTTTTTATAACCGGTGTTATTGTATATATATTTTTAAAAGTAGAGATTAAAGATGTAGCTATGATTGGAGATTTTGGTGATATGAAAAGGCTAATAAAGTCAAAATCTTTGATATTAATTGGATTGATAATTTTAACAGCATATATGGGTTATAAAATAACTGATATATATTCTTTATATGCTTCAGAAATAATGTTATTTGACCAAATAGAAGCTGCAAGAATTGGAGCATATCAACAATATCTTAGACCACTGGCGTGTATTTCAATAGCTTTTTTTGCAGATAAATCTGGTAATATTAACGTAATTATTGTAGGTTTTATAATAATGCTAATCGGTGCAATTTTATTTGCTAGCGGTATTGTTGTAGCTGGTCTAAATTCATTATTTATATTATCTCTGGTTATTGTTGCAGTTGGTACTTATATTATAAGAGGTCTTTATTTTTCAATACTCAGAGATGGCGGAATTCCTGTTGCTTTAAGTGGAACTGCAATAGGTATTGTCTCAATTATTGGATATACTCCCGATATTTTTGCCACTCCTTTATACGGATATTTTTTAGATACATATGAAGGAATCAAAGGGCATCAATTAGTATATTTAACTCTTGCCTTGTCATCTTTAATTGGAATTTATGTAAGTTTGAAATTCAAAAAAATAAACAATTTATGATAGACTTTTTTAATTCAAAATAATCGTATAGCTTGATTTTTTCTAAATTAGAGATATGAATAAAAAAACCCCCTTAATTAAAAGAGGGTTTTTTAGTTAATTTATTTTCAACCAAATTATTAATCATTTGGAGGTCTACCATACTGAACAACTCTTATAATTTGATCTTGTTCATTTATGTATAATCTTTCATAGAAATTAAATGAGTCAATTGTCCCATCTTTAACATACCGAGTCTCTGTAAAAGCAGTAGTTACAACTCTGCTTTTTGAATCCTCCATCTTTAAAGGCATAATGAATATATAGTCTCTTGATATTGAATCCCAATTTGATTGTCTTTCAACAATAAAATCAGTATTTGTCATGTCAACATCAAAAACCCCACCTATATCTGCAGGATGGAATTTAACAGTTTCTGCAGATAAATCTACCATTGTTTCAGGATCCATATTTTCATAGGCATCCAAAAATGTTTTTACTAGATCATAGTCTTTTTGATCACCTGCCATATATCCCTTTTCAAAACGAGAATCATCAAGTAGCCACTTTCCTGCAATCTTTTCTGATTCAACAGAAGTGTTACAAGATGTAAAAGCTGTAGCTATAATAAATAGTGAAAGTAATTTTTTCATTTTAATTGATTTAAAGATTAATCTCTAATTTAAGGATAATCTTATTGAAAATTAGAAATCTTTATAAAATTGAAAAGTCAAAACTATTTCAAAGGATAACAAATTATTATCTTGAGATAAAATTCTATAATTATGAAAAATATATTTTTTACACTTTTTCTTTCAGTTT
>CBFHVR010000030.1:0-17165 GCA_965659495.1 uncultured bacterium | reverse complement strand
GATAATGGATGAGTCTATTTGTCTGGCCCATTCGATAATTCCGCCAGTTAAATTTTTTACATTTTTAAAATCATTATTTAATAAAAACTGACAAACTTTTTCAGACCTAACACCTGATTTACATTGAACAACTATTTCTTGATCTTTATCTAAAGATTTGTATTTTTCTGGTATAGTATTCATTGGTATATGAATTGATTCTGCTATGTTAGATAAAAAATATTCACTATCTGTTCTAACATCAAGGAGTATAAAATTCTCTTTGTTTTTTAACTTGCTTTCGAGTGTTTTAACATCAATTTCAGGTATCATAATTCTTTAAATTTAATTTGAGTTAAAGTTACTATAAATATTTATATTATATCAAATGGAATTAGATGCGAATAAAGAAAATGAGAAAGTTGTATCCACTGGGGAATGGGTAGCAAGCAAATTTATATTACTCATACCTATAGTAAATATTATTTTTTTGTTTATTTGGGCATTTAATAAAGAAGAAAATAAAAACAAGTCAAATTGGGCTAAAGCTACTTTGATTGTTTACATATTAAGAATATTTATTTATGCATTTATTATATTGATGTTTTTCTCATTTTTTATGACTCTATTTAATTCCAGCTACTATATTTAAAGTAATATTTTATAAACTAAATGTATATTTTTTCCAGCCTCTGGTGTTATATTTTTTATTCTAGATAAATGATTGTAATATTTTTCATCAAATATATTGTTTAACTGAACTGCAATGCTATGAAATTTATAGTTGTATGAAATTACAAAATCAGTCAATAATGCCCCAGGAGTATATGTTTCAAATTCACCCAATCTATTTTGAGAATGAATTTTTGAAAATCTAAGCTTATAATTAATATAGTCTTTATTATAATCTAAGGTTAATATTTGCTTAGTAGGGTTTATATAAGAAAGTGGTCTACCTATAGTTTTATTATCACCATTAACAAATGACAAGTTATAGTTTAAAAGAATATTTTCAAGATTGTATTTTAAATCAATTTCTGCACCTTTAATTACTGCTTTACTTCCTCTAGTTTTATATTTATATAAAAAACCAAATTCACCACTTCCCCAGTCTATAAAATCTGAACCAGCACATGGATGAGAAGTACCTGATAAAGGATTCCAATTTAATGCTTCTGGACAGCTCCCCATTTGAGCCATTTCATAATAATATGGACTGTAATTGTAAAAAGTTACAAGTGAAAATATAAAAGGATTATTATTATAGCTTATAGAGTTTTCAATACCATAAATTTTTTCGACTTCTAATTCAGGGTTTCCTATTTCGTATGCATATGTCCCTAGATGTGGACCATCAGAATATAATTCTTCAACTCTAGGTGGTCTCATTGTATGCATAATCCAACTATTTAATTCAATATTATCTATTATTTTTCTAATTCCAAAAGAAACAGATCCAGTATTAAAACTTCTCTTTTTTATTTGTGAACTGTCAATATTTATTTGAGTATATTGAAAACTTGTTGTTGTTGGATTTGATTCAAGGTATCCTAATCTAAATGCACTTAAAAAATCTAAATTAAATGTTAATTTTTTTTCTTGAAAACCATAAATTGATAAAAAGTTCTCATTAGTTTCAGGTGTAAGGTAAAATCCTGAGGGCTCAAAGTTTTTTTTATTTAACTCAAAACCTAAGATTGATTTTTCTGAATTTAATTCAACTTTTAAATTATGAGTTTTTTTTGCTAGAGCTACATGATAATCTCCTTGATTAAAGATATCAAAAATATCATTAAAATCATTTCCCTCATTAACAAGTTCTAAATGTATATAATCGATGAAATTATATTTTATATCTAGTTGTTTAAAAATATTGAATTTTATATCTTGATGATAATTAATTCGGGATGTTTTTTTATTTAATAAAATATCAACTCCAGTTATGTGTCCACCTATGTTTGGGGGGATACCATAATCCATATTAAAATCTTCAATTATAAAATTAATATATGCATTATTTCTGTAGTTTGTAAAACTACATTTGTAGTTTGATGTATTAGATTGAGTATTATCTAATTCACCAATTGAGCTTATCTCATTATCTGTCTTTTTATTACTTAAAAAAATATTTACTTGATTATTCTTGTGTGGTACATAAAGCATTACATTACCATAAATACCCCTATTAAATGATTCACCACCCATAGAAATTCTTTGATGAAATTTTTCAACTTTCATATTTGGATTTCCAATAAGATTTGTATTAACTACTCCTCCTATTGCATTCATACCATATGCTAATGATTTAGGACCTCTTATGACCTCAATTTGATTTACTTCTGACATGTCAAGTGTAATAACATGATCGATTGAAGATTGTGATAAATCTCCAGTTTCATCGCCATCATTAGTAAGCAAAAATCTATCTCCTGAAAATCCTCTTAATGAGGGCTTTGATACTACAGAGCCAAATGAATTTATACCAATATTTGGGTAATTAGTTAATGTGGTTGCAATATTTCCTTTAAGATTTTCATTTAAATCATTTCCTGAAATTTTTATATCAGAAATTTGTGTTGACTCATTTTTGTGTGAGTGAATATTTACTGGTTCAAATTCTAAATCTTTATTATTCAGAAAAATTGTATCTAAATTAATAGAATTACATGTTTTACATGATAATTGTGTATTTAATAAATCAACCGTAATCAATTTTTCATCATAGCCAATCATTTTAATATTTATGGCAACTTTTTTTTGGTTATTATTTTTTAAAAGTAATAAGAAATAACCATCACTATCACTTGTAGTTCCAATATCTTTATCTTTGATGAAAATATTTACATTACTAATTGGTTTTTGTGTTTCAATGTCTAATATTTTACCTGAAATATTAATTTCTTGGGATAATAAAAAACTTTGTAGCACTAATAGGATAGATACTGTTTTTATGTATTTAATAAATAACATAATTATTTAAATAGTAGATAATCTTGAGAGGGTATAACTTTTATACCCTCTCAAGAAAGTATATACTACTTCATCAGCATTATTTTTTGTGTTGCAACATTTCCAGCTGTAACAGCCTGAACAATGTATACACCACTTGCTAAATTACCAGCGTTAAAGTTAACAATATGTCCAGTAGTATTTGCTTCCATATAATTATCAACTAACGTTGCAACCTTTTGACCCAAAAGATTATAAACACTAACTGATAAAAATCCAGCCTCAGGCATAGCAATGCTAAGCTGAGTTGAAGGATTAAATGGATTTGGACCTACCACATTAACATTTATGCTAGATAATTCTACTACCTGATTAACTGATACATTTCCTGATTGATTAACAACGTGAATTGATTCTACTTTAATATCACCAGTAAATGTTGCAATATCTATAATAGAATGAGATTTATCTGAAACAAGAATTAATGTTGTTTCATTACCATCAGTTTTATATTCAGAAATATAAGCATCTGATAAATCAATATCAAAATTAGAACCATGAGATAGAGTCATTTGAACACCTTGAACAAAACCATCAGATTCTAATGTTAAACTATTTTCAGTAATCATTAGTTTTGATTGAAGAGCATCAATTTCTATATACACTCTATCTGCAAGAATGATATTAACCATAGCTACTATATCAGATACATTAATTTCACCATCACCATTCATATCTCCGCATGTAACATCAAGTGTTGAAGCACCTAATATATAATTAACAGTATAAACAACATCAGCAACATTTAAAACACCACTACCATTCAAGTCACCAAGCACAGGGCATACTTCTTCAGTAACTGTTACAAGTATTGGCATTGAAGTAAAGTCAGCATGTCCTTGATGCATAATTGAAACAGTAAAAGTAGTTGTTCCTACTGCAAGACCAGATAGTTCAAATGTTAAATGTCCACCATGATCTTCATCATCATGATCATCATCACCATGATCGTGGCCATCACCTTCAGCATCTTCACATACAGTAGTGCCATCAGTTTCTACATGCCATTCGCATTCATCATGAGCAGTACATGTATCAGCTGTTGTGAAATCTTCACAGTGTTCTTCATCACCATGATCATCATCACCATGATCGTGCCCATCACCTCCAGCATCTTCACAAGCTGGAACTGGATCGTCTGCATGCCATTCACATTCTGAATGAGCACCACAATCGGTTTCTGTTAAGAAGTCTTCACAATGCTCTCCTTCATCGCTGTGATCATCATCACCGTGATCGTGCCCATCATGATTATCTTCCATATCAATTGAAATGACACTAGGATCTGTAACATTAAAATATAAATCATAACATGCAACAGTACTTTCATCAATTACAACTTCAACACCATTATTATCTAAAAAATGTATTGATAAATCTTTAGTACCATTAACTTCAACTTCTACAGTACCTTCAATAAGTCCTTGAAATTGGCTATAGATTTCTGAGCCATCATATTCAAGTTCTAATCCATCATTATTGAAATGGTCTGTTTCAGAACAATCAGCACTTGATGCATCTTCACATTCACCTACTCCATCATGTAAATGCCATTGGCAGCTATCTGCAGCATCACATTCTGTTTCAGAAGTTAAATCTTCACAGTGTGCATGATCGTGTCCATCACCTTCAGCATCTTCACATGCAGCAGTACCATCATCTTCTACATGCCATTCACAATGAGTATCAGCAACACATTCTGCTTGATCTGTTATTTCATCACAATCTTCATCACCATGATCGTGTCCATCACCTCCAGCATCTTCACAAGCTGGAACTGAATCATCTGCGTGCCATTCACACCCTTCTGTAGAACCACATTCTGTTGCATCAGTTATATCATCACAGTGAACAACGTCTTCGCAAGCTGGAACTGGATCGTCTGCATGCCATTCACATTCTGAAGATGCTTCACATGCTGTTTGGTCTAAATCTACGCAATCAGAATATACAAAACTGAACATAGATATAATTATTAATCTAAATAATATTGACATTATTTAATCTCCTTACAAATTTTTTTATATTAAAAAGTATTTATTAGTCAAATCAAATATGACTAATAAAAAATAGGTTTACTTTTTAGGAGATAGGGGGAGCTCTTGATAAATAATTTTCATTAAAATTATACTCAGCAAAAGTTACTGGGTCTAATATTAAAGTATTAATTAATTCGTTTAATGTACTTAATTCATTATTAGTGCAATTAAAATCGTTATTATTCTCAAACGTAATACAATCTAAACACTCTTCATATTTGAAAGTTTTTTCATTATGACTATGGCTATAGTTGCAACCTTCATTATTATGATTATGTAAAAAGTGAAGATTTGAAAATACTACATTTCCAAATAACAAAAAAGCGACATTGAATAAAATAATTATTTTTTTCATGAGTGATAATTTACCAATAAAATAAATTAAACTGATAAGATTTTATTATATCATAATTTTTGTCAGAAATTTCTTTTAAACATGATATATACTAGATTCTATTAATATATTATGTCATGAATTTCAATGAAAAAGTAATAGAAAAATTTCAAAAATTATTAGATCATGATAATTTTGATACTAGAGAAAATCTTAAAAATCTATTTAAAGAAGATTTATTTATACCAAGATATGCTATAAATATAAATAAACAAAGAGATTTGGCATTAGAAAGATTAACTAAAATTGCAGAAAAGAAATTAATTTCAGTTTTTGATTTTTCAGATAATCCAAAAAGAATTTTTACCGCTCATGAAATTGTTGGACAAATGGATGGTTCTGCGGCAACCAAACTCACAGTTCAGTTTAATTTGTTTGGAGGAACTTTATTAAATCTTGGTAATAATGATTTGCACTCACAGTATTTAAAAGAAATTGATTCCTTAGAATCAATAGGATGTTTTGGGTTGACAGAACTTGGATATGGTAACAATGCTGCTGAGATGCAGACAACTGCAACCTATGATGAAAAGGAAAAAGAATTTATTTTAAATACACCAAGCTCATTGGCTAGAAAGTATTGGATAACTAATGGAGCATTACATGCACATTTTTGTATTGTATTTGCCAGACTTATTATAAAAGATAACGACGAGGGTATTCATGCTTTTTTAGTTCCTATTAGAGATAAAGAATTAAATGTTATTAATGGTGTTTCTATATGGGATATGGGACATAAAATTGGAATCAATGGGATAGATAATGCAAGCATTGGATTTAATAATGTTAAAGTTCCAAAAGATTCTTTATTAGGAGATACTTCAAGCATCGATGATCAAGGAAATTTTGAGTCTAAAATTAATAAAAAAAGAGATAGATTTTTATATGTAGCCGATCGCTTATTAAGTGGAAGACTATGCATAGCCTCTATGATGATTGGAGCATCAAAATATACGCTAGATCTGGCAATAAATTATGCGAGCAAAAGATTGGCGGTTGGTGAAAAAGGGAAGAGTGATAATGCTATATTAAATTTTCAGTTTTATCAACGATCTATAATGCCTTTATTAGCAAAAACGGTATGTTATAATCTAACATTAAATTATATAAAAGATATTTTTGAAGGCAAAATTCCATCTAAAAAAATTGATAAAGTTATTTTATGTTGTGGCGTTAAAGCGTCCCTAGCATGGCATAATGAAGAGGTCGCATCAACATCCAGAGAAAGATGCGGTGGTCAAGGTTATTTATCGGTAAATAGAATGGGAGAAGCAATAGTTGGTTCTCATTCAGGGATTACCGCAGAGGGGGATAATGCAGTTTTAATGCAAAAAGTATCAAAAGAGCTTTTAGGGCTTGAAAGAAAAAATGCATCTAAGGTTTTATTCTATCATTTAACCAAAAAACTTCCATCATTTTTAAAACAGTTTATTTTTGGTTTAAGATTTAAAAATTTATTTAGCTCTTCCGTTCAATTAAAATTATTAGAGTATAAAAAAAATATGATTTTATCATCACTGGCTATTAGATTAAAAAAATCTAAAGGTAGAATATATAATGAGTGGATGTATAATCAATCTGATGAAATTCAAATGCTTGCAAAGTCATATTTTGATTTTAAAGTTTTAGAAATATGTAATTTATATGAGCAAAAAGTAGATAAAGATTTAATGCCTCATATTAAGAATATAAAAGATTTATACTTTTTAAATACCATTGAATCAAATCTATCATGGTATTTGAAGGAGGGCATTCTTTCAAAGAAACAAGCTAATAAAATTATTAAATATTCTAAAAATTACTGCAGGATTATAGGTAAAGATGCCTTGTCAATCTGTAAATCATTTGGAATTCCTGATCATATGAAACTAGCCCCTATGTATAACGATATCGAACAATACAACTCTTTTGATAATAGAGGTGAATTAGTTGATAATCTAAGAGATTGGTAAAGCCTTGCTATCATAAATAACAAAAGTAGTTATATATTCTTAAAAATAAAAAAACCCTTCAGTTAAATGAAGGGTTTTTTTGTTCTTATTCTATGTGGGCCCTCAGGGACTTGAACCCCGGACCAATGGATTATGAGTCCACTGCTCTAACCAGCTGAGCTAAGGGCCCCAAACAAGTGATAAATTTATATTATTTAGAACATATATCCATAGAATTATTCTTCTTCTAATGAAATTTTTCCAGTTTGGATTTTCCAAAGTTTATTATAAACGCCTTTTTCTTCCAATAATTTTTTATGATTTCCATTTTCAATTATTGTTCCATTACCTAAAACAAAAATATTATCAGCATTTCTAACGGTTGATAGTCGATGTGCAATAACTATCGTTGTTCTATCTTTTGATATACTATATAAAGCTTTCTGTAATAATAATTCAGTTTCATTATCTACGGAAGAAGTTGCTTCATCAAAAATTAATATTGGAGGATTTTTATACAAGGCTCTTGCTATCGCAATTCTTTGCTTTTGACCTTCAGATAGCTTTTGTCCTCTCTCTCCAATAAAAGTATCATAGCCATTTTCTAGATTCATAATAAATTCATGTGCTTGACTTTGTTTAGCAACTGAAATAATCTGCTCATCATTTCCTGTATTTGGATAAGCTATATTATCTTTTATACTTCCATCAAACATGAAAATATCCTGGCTAACATAACCTATATTTTCTCTTAGATTTTTTATTTTTATATTTTTGATTTCATGTTTACCAATATTTATTGAGCCATTAATTGTATCATAAAATCTCAACAATAATTTTATAATAGTTGTTTTCCCTGATCCTGTTTGACCAACAATTCCTACTAGGGTATTTTTATTGATTTTTAAATTTAAATTATTAAAGATTGGTTTATTCTTATTATAATGAAAATTAATATGATTGAAGCTAATATTATGGTTAAAATCATCCAGGGTGATAGATTCTTGACTATCTTTTATTTTTTGAGGTGTATCTAATAAGTCTAATATCCTTTTTGTTGATGCCATAGAACGTTCAAACAGGTCTACTGTTTCACCAAGCGTTGTAAAAGGCCATAAGAATCGTTGTGTTAAAAAAACCAGTACGCTATATGACCCAACAGCAATAGTACCATCTAAAGCAAGATAACTGCCTATTATCATTGTACCTAAAAAACCACTCAAAACACCCATTCTAACAAGCGGCACAAATGCAGAGCTTAATTTAATCGCATGTTTATTCTTTAATCTATAGTCATTGCTTAAATCATGAACTCTTTTTGCCTCAATTTTTTCTGTGACAAAACTTTTTATAGTTGATATTCCAATTAGATTATTAAATATTGTATTATTTAGTAGACCTACAGAATTTCTAACTGATAGATATCTAGGAGATAGATTCTTTTGAAAGAAAAATGCAATTATAAGTATAATTGGAATTGGTAATATAGATATTGAAGCAACCAGTGGTGATATATAAAAAAATACTGCTCCAATGGCTAAGCTAGAAACTATAAGCTGAATGATTGTATTAAATCCATTATCTAAAAATCGTTCTAATTGGTTAACATCATCATTTAACTTTGCTGTTATATCGCCTACTTTTTTATTTTCAAACCAAGGCATATCTAAATTTTGAACATGGTTATAAGCGTCAATTCTTATCTCATGTTCAATCGTTTGCGCTAGATTCCTCCATGATATAGAGTATAAATACTGAAAGAGAGATTCAAATGCCCATATAAAAAAAGTGGCGATGGCTAAAAAAGTTATTTGTGATTCAATACTTTCAAATCCAAGCTTTGCGATAATGCTATCGTTCCTTTGAACAACAAGATCAACAGCAATACCAATTAATATTTCTGGTGCAATATCAAAGAGCTTATTTACAATTGAATAGATGGATGAGATAATAATATTTTTACGCCATGGCCTAGCATATTTTAAGAATCTTGCAAATGATGTGTACGAATTTGTCTTACTATTTATCATACTTAGATTTTATATTTTTTATCTTATCTTCAATAACCTTTAATTGTTCTAAAATCTCAATATTATTATTATTTCTTAATTTTTGTCTTAAATCATTAACGCTTGATTGAAGTACTCTTTGTTCGATTCTTACTAGGCAATCAGCTGCTAATGAATAACTGTGGTTAAATTTTTCTATATCAAATGTTAAATCGATGAGCTTTAATCTTGATTCTTTGTTCTTCATTTGTTCTGCTATAATATAGATGGGAGGAGGTTCTTGACCTTTTAAATGAATATAGATATCTTCATAAAGATTTTTATGTACACCTGATAATAACCATTTATCATTCAGGTTTTCAAATATTAATGTTCTTATTTCTTTATCATCTGCAAAACATAATCTTATAATATCATCATACAAGTTGAGTGAATTATCTTTAGAGGATGTAGTTGGCTCAGGTTTGTTATCGGTAGAATTTACTACTCTCTTATTTTTCTGATTTATTTTTTCATTTAAAACATGAGTAATATTTCTTTTATCAATTGATGTTAAATCCGATATCTCATTTATCATTATTTCTTTAACTATAGGGTTTGTAATAGATATTAGTTCTTGTAAACATTCCTCAATAAAATCATTTATTCCAAGTGAGCCAGTATCCATTTGAGATGAAAAGTAGTTATAGTGTGATTTTATAACTTTTTGTGCATTCTTAATACCATCATTAAAACCTTCAATGCCTTGATCTCTAACCCAATCATCGGGATCCATTTTATCAGGTGGAGTTATTATTTTAGGCTCAAGAGAATTTTTTATAAGCATGTATCCACATTTAATTGCTGCTTTTAATCCTGCATCGTCTCCATCAAAAGTAATAAATATTTTGTTGGTGAATCTTTTTAAAATATTTGCATGTCCATCTGTAAATGCTGTACCTGATATTGCCAAACAATTAGTTATTCCAGCTTGAACCAGCTGAATTAAATCCATATACCCTTCAACAAGAATAATTTCTTTTTTAGTTCTAATCTCTTGAATATTGTGATTTAGACCGTATAAAACATTACTTTTATAATAAATTGGAGTCTCTGGAGAGTTTTGATACTTTCCATACCCGTCATCTATTAAATATCTACCTCCAAATGCAATATAGTCCCCTTGTTGATTTTGAATAGGGAACATTATACGGGACCTAAATCTATCAAAATAACCTTTTTCTGATTTTATAATTAAACCAGATAGCTTCATTGCTTCTGATGAAAAAGATTCTTTTCTTAAAAGTTTTAAGAGTTCATCACCGCTATCTGAACTAAAACCTAATTGAAATTGCTTGATAATATCATCAGATAAACCTCTTTCTTTTAAATAGGAATAAGCAGCTTTTCCTTTATCTGAGAATAAAATATTATGATAATATTTTGTAGCATAGTTATGTATGGAAATTAATTGTGATTTTGTATCGGCAAATTTTTTATTATCGCCTCCTTGAATATCTAAAACTATATTATAATTTTGGGCAAGTTTTTTAACCGCATCAGGGAATTCTAACTTTTCATAATCCATTACAAAATTTATTGATGCACCTCCAGCGCCACATGAAAAACACTTAAATATTTGCCTATCAGGACTAACCGATAATGATGGTTTATTATCATTATGAAACGGGCATAATCCCTTAAAGTCACGACCTTTTTGCTTTAATTCAATATAGCCTCCTACAACTTCAACTATATCTGCTGCTTGTCTTACCTTCTCTACTGATTGTTCTGAAATTCTTGCCATAAGATGCTTGTAAATTAATATAAAAAAATTAAAAAAATATTATATTTGAATTAATATTAAAAATAGTTTTAAATTTTAATAATGGCTAACAATTACTTGTCATATACATGATTAAATATTTTTCTCTCCAGTTTGGAAGAGCACGCTATTTAAATCATCCAAAACATTTAAATTCACAAATAGAAAGAGGCTAAAATGAGAAAATTATTATTTTCTGCTATTGCAATTATTGTATTAAATGGATGCGGTGAGAGTATGAATTCAAGAGAATTCTCTTTCACATATTCAGTTGATTTAGAATCATCTAAAGGTAAGAAAATAGAGCTTTGGTTACCCGTTCCTGTATCAAATGAAGTTCAAACAATTTCAAATTTAGTTATAGATGCCGATGGTTTATCTTATGAACTAAAAGATGAAAAAAAACACGGCAATAAATATGCCTATATCTATTCAAAGTCAGGTACAAATAGTGATAAAACAGTAACAATGACATTTGATGTTGCAAGAGTAGAGCATCAAGGAGTTGACTACGAGGGTGTTGATCCTTCAAATTACTTGGCTGGATCATCCTTGGTACCAGTAGGAAGTTATTTTGATAAGGTAATTAAGGAGAATAATTTAGATGAAGCTGATATGAGAGGTATCTATGATTTCGTACTTGAAGGTATGCATTATGGAAAACCTAAAAGTAAAGATAACATCTATTTTAATGATCCATGGCTAAGCTCTGAAGGAGAGTATGGATCTAAAAAAGCTACAAGAGATCAAGTCTTAGCTTTATATCAGTTTGCTAAACAAACAAAAGGAAACTATACGTTTGGTAATGGCAACTCTTATTATGCTTGTGATATTGGGGTTGGAAATTGCACTGATTATCACTCATATTTTATGTCTTTATCAAGAACTCTTGAAACTCCAGCTAGATTTCACATGGGATTTCCGATTCCAAGTGATGAAGAAGGAAAAGTTGAAGGTTATCATTGCTGGGCTGATTACTATGTAGATGGTGATGGTTGGTATCCGGTTGATATTTCTGAGGCTGATAAAGATAAGAGTAAGAAAGATTATTTCTTTGGTACTGTAGATGAGAGTCGAGTAGAAATGATGAAAGGCAGAGATTTTATACTTGATGGATACAGCCAAGGGAAGGTAAATCTCTTTATTTATCCATTATTAGAAATTGGAGATAAAAGTTCAGATAGCTATTCAAAATCTTTTTCGTATAAAAATTTGTAAAAAAACTCTTATAGTTTTAAGTAGTTATTAGAATCTGAAATTAATATTTACTGGTTTGACAAATTTTATAATTCTATTTACTATATTTTACTATTCTAAATCCAGTATCATTTAGAATCTGGTTAGCAAAATTCATTTTATTGTAACTTAAATCTAACAATTTTTGATTTGAATCTTTAAAGTTTGCACCTTTAATTAATTTAAATGATTTAATCTCACTATCAATTGAGCGGGTCCATTCTGATACATTGCCAAATAAATCATAATCATTAACGGGTTTTAATTTTCCCGAATTAAAATTAATCTTTTCTTTATAATCACCTGGATTTAATTTTTGTTCTGCTTTAATATATTCTGCAGCTTTTTCCCATTCAATAGCGCTAGGTAGTATCGCACCATAGTAAATAGCAAATGCATTTGCGCAATACCAAGAAATTTTTGTTACTGGATGATTAATATAAGTAGAATCACGAACTTCAAATAGATTGTCATTGAAAATTATATGATCCATTTTAATGTCTCCATCTAAATATGCGAAGATTTTACTGCCTTCATTATAATAAATATCGCCGCTATAATAACCAATGATTCTATTTTTTGCATCAATTTTTATTTCACCTTTATCTAGTGCTGAATTTAAATATTTAACAAATTGATTATTCGTAACTTCATTAGATAAAATTTCAAAAAATACCGCAGAATTATTTTCATTTTTATAGCTGATGCTTTTAAAATCAAATTTATTAGTGAAAGCAAAATTTATTATAAATACTATTAAAATTGAATATATCATTCAATATTTTATATATTCAATATTTGAAAAATATTAGATTATAATCACAAAAAATAAATATAATACAAACAATAAGCTAATATATTCCTAACAATCACTACGTATTATCATTAATAATAATTCAAATATATTATTAATGAAAAAAATAAGATTACTATATATAACTACCGCTTTATCTTTGTTTTCTATTGTTTATAGTGAACAAAATAACGGTAAAATAATGGGTGCTGTCATTGATTCTTCATCAAAAGAATTTCTTATAGGTGCAAGTGTTTTTATTAGAGAAATTGAAGTAGGTACAACAGTTGATACTGAAGGTCAATATGCAATATTTAATATTCCTCCAGGAGAATACAAGTTAGAAGTTTCATATATTGGCTATGAATCTCAAGCAATAGAAAATATTGTTGTAAATTTTGATGAGACGACTAAAGTTGATTTTGCATTAAATATTTCTGGATTGAAATCTGATGAAATACTTGTTAAAGGAAGAAAGAAGACAGGGACATCTTCTTCTCTTATTTATGAACAAAAAAAATCATCAAGAATTCAAGATGGTATAGGCAAGGAGCAGCTTGCTAAAATGGGAGATTCTAATGTTGCAGAAGGTGTAAAAAGAATTACAGGTGTAACTCTTGTTGATAATAAATTTGCTATAATTAGAGGTCTTCCTGATAGATATACTGACACTCAATTAAATAATTCACCAATTACTTCACCAGAACCAGATAAAAAAGCTGTTCCTCTAGATATGTTCCCATCAGATATAATTGAAAATATTATTGCTGTAAAAACAGCTACTCCTGATTTACCAGGATCTTTTGCAGCTGGTGGAATAATTGTAAAGACTAAACCATATCCTGAAAAATTTGTTTTAAAATTTAAATTTTCACATTCTGATAATACAGGCAATAAGGGACCATTTTACCTGGGTAATGATGGGTATAATTTTTTTGGTTATGATTCTAAAAAAAGATCGCTTAGAAAATACCTTCCAGATCATGAAATATTAGATAATAATAATATCCCTGATGATTGGAATTCTGATATTTATCCAGATTTTCAATCATATGAATTGTGTAGCTCTTGGGATATATATCAAGTTCAAAATGGTATTAATACCGATGCATGTTCTGGAATAGATTACAATGGGAATGTAATTGAAAATCAAAATGATTGGACATACGGCTCTGTTTATAATTCATCTCAGTCAATAGATTTAAGAAGAAAATATTCATATTATGATAACTTATCAAAGTTATCATCTAATAATGTTATTTATAAGTCTAAAGAAATAAGTAAAGTATATCCTATATCTCTTGGTTTATCTTACGGTAATAAATTAAATCCTAGTAAAGATTTTGAATGGGGCTATTTTACTAATTTAACATTTGGGAATAAATTTACTGATGATGATATTTACACAACACGATATTCTAGGCTTGCAGGATTACTAATAGAAGACCAGCCACGAAATCAAATTACAAATGCTTACAAAACAAACTTAGGAGCAAATCTAAATCTTGGCTTTAGATTTAAAAATAATCATTTATTAAAATATGAAGGGCTGTACTCTCATAATTCGAAGAATCAATTAAAATATATTTTTGGAGAGTGGTCTAACATTGATACCGAAGGAGCTTTAACTAATTATTATTATGTTGAAAATCAGATATTATCCCATAGTTTAAGTGGAGAAAGCAATTTTACAAGCAATAAATTAGAGCATGTTTTAGACTGGAATATCACCAATGGTGTTGCTAAGAGATACGAACCTTTTAACAGGAGGTATTCATATGAGATTGATGATAGTTGGAATTGTGAAGATTTGGATCAAGCAGATTGTACAATGTTTTCAACATGTGCCTGGCAAAATAATGGATGTGAATGTGTTCTTCCTGAAAATGAGTGTGTAGAAAGTGAATCTGATACATGGAATGAAGCAGTTAGATATGAACTTTTTGGACATTCTGGTGAGAAAAATTATGGATTTATAGATTACACTGATGGTGATGATAAGTCTGATTCTTTTGATTTAAATTATTTAGTTAATTTTGAAGAAAAGCTTGGTTTTAAATTTAAATTTAAAACTGGCCTTCGTTTACAATCAAAAGAAAGAGTTTTTGAAAGAAGGCAGCTAGTTTTGCAGTATGCTCCTGGTTTTGAAAGTATAAGTAGCTGGGGAGGAATACCTGATTCTGTTAAATACGCTTATAGTATTGATGAACTTGGGGCTGTATTTGATAATCCAAATAATTATTTTTCTTTTAATCCAGATGTTAATATTGATCACCCTCAAATAAATCCAAACTCTGAATGTGTTGATATCCTTCCTTTAGGAGGAGATGGTATTTGCGATGAAGCAGTAAAGCCTGGATTTTTAATGCATGATGCAACATCGAATAATATATCTAATGCATATTTTGCAAATGAAGATATTAATGCAGCTTATGTAATGTTTGAGTTTCCATTTGGTTTTTCTTCTGAAGATAAGATTTTAAATAAATTTAACTTCATTGGTGGTCTTAGATGGGAAAATTATAAAATGAATTTACAAGCATACAATCCTATTTCTAATGAAATAGTTCAAGAATTAGGTGATGAAACTGCGGGTATTGTAAAACTTATAGATAATGTTCCTATACCATCAGCAAGCATAAATTATTTAATTGATGATAAACAAAAGATAAGATTATCATATTCAGAATCTGTTAATAGGCCTTTATTTAGAGAGCTTGCGCCAATTGATTATCAGGAGTTTTATGGTGGTGAAACTGTTGTAGGTTATCCCCTTTTACAAGTAGCCTCAATTAATAACTATGATTTAAGGTATGAAAGATATCCAAAGCCTGGAGAAGTAATAACTATTTCATATTTTAAAAAGCTATTTACTAATCCTGTAGAAGCTGGCAAGGTTAGTACAACAGATTTAATTTATAAAATATACAACAATTCATTATCAGCAGAAACTCATGGAATTGAACTAGAATTAAGAAAAAATATACCAGCTTTCTTAAATAGTATTAAATCATCTCAGTTTTTTATAAATACAACTATTTCAGATTCAAAAGTTATAAGTGATGATCAAATAGAAATATTTGTAAATGGTGCAAATCAATCATTTGCAAATCAATCAAGCTCAGAAAGACCTATTCAAGGTCAATCAGATTTAATATTTAATTTGGGATACGATATTACTCTTAAAAGTAGGCTGAACATAGCAATAAACTATAATACTTTTAGTAAGAGAGTTAATTCATTAGGTTTTGGCGTGGCAGGTGAAGAGTATGAAATGCCTTTTAACTCTTTAAATTTAACTACATCGAAAACTTTTATTGATTGTAGATCAAGAGATTGTAGAATATATAAATTCACTGTTAAGGTTAAAAATATACTAAATGATGATATCCAATACGGTTTTTTTGATAGCTTATCTGGTCAGTTCAAACCAACTCATACTGAACAGCCAGGGCAAAGTTTTTCAGTAGGAATAAGTACAGATTTTTAACCTAACTATTCTATTACATAATCCAAATTAAAAACTAACAAAAGTCAAATTTTAAACAAATATATAGTATTTAATATATGTTAGTTGGAAAAAGAATTATTTCAAAAAACTATATAAAACTAAGTAAATAATAAGGGGGAAAAATGTTAAAAATGACAATAATTTTAAGTTTAATTTTTTCATTAGGCTATGGTGAATCAATTTGTGGAGATATAACACAAGATACAACCTGGAATGCAGGTACTGACTATACATTAACATGTCAGACATTTGTAAAAGCTGTTGCAACATTAACGATTGAAGCTGGAACAACTATTAAGTCAGCTCCAGATGATGGTTTTGGTTTAGCTCCAGCATTAGTTATAGAGCAAGGCGCTATGATTATGGCTGAGGGTACTGCAGATGCTCCAATTACATTTACATCTGTTCTTACAGATGCTGAGCTTGCTGCAACTCCAAGAGGTCAATGGGGTGGTTTAAT
>CBFHVR010000029.1:0-17090 GCA_965659495.1 uncultured bacterium | reverse complement strand
GATTGTATATCTACAGTCTACAAACACCAACTGGTATTAAGACTAAGAAGATGGTTCTAATGAAATAATGCATTTCATACATAAATAGATTAGAAAAGATGGGGCTTATTTAAAGCCCCATTTTTTTATTAAAAAAATATTTCTATACACTTAAATTAAATCAATAGTTAAATAGGGTTAAAATGAAAAAATATGATATTATAATTTTTGGTGCTACTGGATTTACAGGTAAGTTAATATGCGACTATTTGCTTAATCATAAAGAATCAAAAAAATTAAATATTGGATTAGCAGCAAGAAATAAAAGCAAGTTGGAAAAAATTGCTGAGAAATTTTCTGAAATTAATCCAGATACACTTGTTGTAGATTCTTTTAATAAAGATTCAATTGATCAAATGACAGGTTCAGCGAAATTAATTTTAACCGTTGTGGGCCCTTATAGCTTATATGGTGAATATCTAGTTGAAAGTTGTATAAAAAATTCGACCCATTATGTTGATTTGACAGGAGAGCCTGATTTTGTTAAAACAATAAGAGAAAAATTTTCTAATAAAGCAGTTAGCTCCAAAAGTATTATTGTTAATTCATGTGGTTTGGAATCAATTATTCCTGATGTTGGGACTTTATATACAGTAAATAAAATGAAATCAGAAAAAAAAGATATAACATATTTCCTTAAATCAAAAGGTACAATTTCTGGAGGTACATGGGCTTCTTTTATAAATGCTCTTTATTCTAACAGTCCGATTATTAATGATAATTCAATTAAAACTTCTTCAAAAAAAATAAAGAAAATATTTTATAACAAGACTTTTAAAAGCTGGGCGATTATATTTCCTGTCATAGATAAACAGGTAGTTTATAAAAGTAGTAAATCATCTAACGTTTATGGTGATGATTTTTCATTTAATGAGTATATGATGATTAAGACTTTTTTACAGGTAGTCTTATTAATAGTTACAATTTCATTGATTACATTTATTTCAAAATTAGGGATTTTAAAAAAGTGGTTATTATCTTTAAGACCATCTGGTAGTGGACCCTCAAAAAAGCAAAGACAACGCAATTGGTTTAAAGCTGTTTTTGTAGGTGTAGGAAAAGATGAAAAAATTATGACTCAATTAAGTGGTGGTGATCCGGGTTATGGTGATACAGCCAAATTTATTTCAGAAATTGCCTTATGTATTATTATTGACCATAAAAATTTAAATAAAAAAGCAGGGATACTCACTCCTGTTGAGTGTACAGGCGATTTAATGATTGAACGTTTGAAATATGCTGGTATAAAATTTGAGACAGTATAAATTTTGTTATTTAATTATAATATTTATTAAGTAAATTTTGTTGTTGAGAATTACTCTCAATTTAATCTTAATTATGGGGCTACGAATGAAAAAATATATATTATTATTAGCATTTTCTTTAATATTTTCAACTGATTATTATGTTTCTTTATCAGGTGATGATTTTAATGGAGATGGCACAGAAAACAATCCATATAAATCTATCACAAGAGCAATCTATGTAGCAAGTCCATCTGCTTCAAATAATGTGAATGTTTATGTAGATGAGGGACTCTACTCATTTTCAACAAGTGGGGATTACTTCCCTATCTTAATACCTTCCTATGTCAATGTTGAGGGTCTTGGTAGAGAGTTGACAGTGATTGATGCAGAGCGAAGCAATAGAGTAATTAATTTTATAAATTCTTCTTTTTCAAGTTTATCTAAATTAACAATTACAGGTGGTGATACTGCAATTGATCTTGCTAATCCTAATTATGATGCAGGAATTAGTATCTTAAATTCTAGTCCATCAATAATTGAAGTAGATATTGTTGGTAATCAAGCAGGATGGGTAGCAGGTGGTGTTGGAATTAGAAATAATTCCAGTCCTTTCTTTTTTGATGTTAATATCTTAGGTAATTCAAGTTTACAAAGCGGAGGGGGTATTCATTGCTTTAATTCTTCTGCAATTTTTGAGAATGTAATAATTAGTGATAATACAGCTCAGCATTCAGGTGGTGGTTTTGATATGTATGCTTGTACAAATTTAGAATTTAAAAATGTTGAAGTGACTAATAATCAATCTATATATAGTGGCGGTGGTATTCATTTAAATAATTACGACCAAGATGCTGGGGTATCAACTTTTAATAACGTATTGGTAAGTGGTAATTCTGCAGGCCATAGTGGTGGTGGGTTTCAAATAACCAATGGTGATATAACATTAAATCAGGTAACAGTGGTTGATAATACTTCTGATGCTTTTAACGATCCTCAATATCAGCACTATGGTGGAGGAATCGCAACATGGGAAACATCAGGAACAATTGTTAATTCTATTATAAGAGGAAATTTTCTATATACTAGCTCTCTTGATTTTCAAGGATTAAATTCAAGTTCAATCATTATGGGGTATTCAAATGTTGGTCAAGTAAATGGAATAATTAGTGCGGGTGGTTTTATTAATGCAGACCCAATGTTTAATAACCCACAAAATGGAGATTATTCGCTAAGTAGTGATTCTCCTTGTATCGATTCTGGAACTGCTTATTTAGAAGCATTTGGTAATGTTGAATTAGATTTAAATGAATCTGAATATTATGGTCTAGCTCCTGATATGGGTGCATTCGAATTTGATGCTATGGTAGGAGATTTAAATAGTGATTTTACAGTTAATATTCAGGATATTGTTCTAATGGTTAATTTAATATTGAGTAATGAAAGCAGTCCAAGTGCAGATCTAAATTCAGATGGACTTGTTAATGTTTTAGATGTTGTTGGTCTTGTTAATTTAATTCTAGGGTAATATCTTAGTAATAGGAGTGAGTTAAATGATTATATCAAATTTTTCAAAAATATTTAAATTAAAATGACTGCTTTAAATATTTTCATATCAGGATTAATTTCAGGAATAATTATTTATCAATCTTTTGTAGTTGCTAGTACTGTTTTTAAATCTCTTGAATTAAAATATTCCAGTATTTTTTTACGATCAATTTTCCCTAAGTTCTTTACACTCATTTCTATTTTAGGTTTTATATGCTTGGTTTTAAATATAATTTATTCAGCATCATTTTATCAATTTGTTGTTAGTGGTTTAACCGTTTTTTTAGCAACCATATGTTATGTAATAATTCCAGCAACAAATAAAGCTACAGATGATAAGGATAAGAATAAATTCAGATTATTACATACTGTAAGTGTGGTGCTAACTTTGATTATATTAATTCTTCATATTTCAATAATAGGAGTATATTAAATGATTTTATTTAAAAATTTTTTAAAATGCTTATTTCTTGCATCAATTTTGACAGGTGCAGATGTAAAACTTTATAATCAGGATAATGAGAGTTTTTCTGATATAACAACAAAAAATAATTTAACGTTTACCTGCCGAATATCTGGCCTTGAAAATAGCGGTGAAACAGTAATTTTACTGCATGGATTTCCATCAACTTCACATATGTGGCACGAGTTAATTGATTTTTTATCCAGTCAAAATTATAGAGTTATAGCACCAAATCAAAGAGGGTATAGTAAAGGTGCACGACCTCTAGAGATTTCTGAATATCACATAGATAATTTAGTTCAAGATGTAATAGATATTGCGGATGCTATGAATGTGAATGAATTTCATTTAATAGGACATGACTGGGGCTCTGCAGTTGGATGGGCTACTACTGCTTCTAATAAGGACCGTATTTTATCTTGGACAGCATTATCTGTTCCTCATTTAGATGCTTTTGGTGATGCTATTATAAATGATGAGATACAAGAAGATAAAAGTTATTATATCGATATTTTTAGAATGAAGTTTATTCCTGAACTGTATTTTAAATTTTTAAATTACAGAAATTTGAAAAAGATTTGGTCATCAAGTAGTGATATGCAAATTGAAAAATACATGAACGTTTTTGGTCAAAGAAAGGCAATTACCGGTGCTTTAAATTGGTATAGAGCAAATGATTTTGAAAGAGGAATAGGCGACATCTATGTTCCTACTTTGATGATCTATGGTTTGAATGATGCGGCAATTGCAGAAAAAGGTGTAGATGAAACTGAAAAATATATTAAAGCACCTTATACTCTTAAAAAATTGAATGTATCACATTGGATAATGCAAGAATCATTTGATGAAGTATCAGTTCTTATATTAAATCACATTAAAAACTAATGGTTAATTTAAGAAAGTGTTTTAATTCTTTCTTTTTTACGTTTATCTCTATTTGAAGGATCTGGAATAGGGATAGCTTTCAGTAATTTCTTAGTATAAGAATGCTGAGGTTTATTAAATATTTCTTTAGTAGAGTTAAACTCTACAAGTTCACCTAAATACATAACAGCAATTTCTTCTGATATATGTTTTACTACAGATAAGTCATGGGCAATAAATAAAATAGTTAGATTAAACTCTTCTTGAAGATCCATCATTAGATTAATAACCTGTGCTTGTATGGATACATCAAGCGCAGAGACAGGCTCATCAGCAATAATAATTTTAGGCTCTGTAGCGAGTGCTCTGGCGATTCCAATTCTTTGTCTTTGACCTCCAGAAAATTCGTGTGGATAACGAGTAGACTGTTCTTTAGAAAGTCCTACTTTTTCAAGAAGCATATTAACCTTATCAGTTTTATCTTTAATAGATAAATCTGTGTGGATATCAAGAGGTTCTTTAATAATATCCTTTACAAGCATTCTCGGGTTTAATGAAGAAAAGGGGTCTTGAAAAATCATCTGCATTTTTGGTCTATATACTTGTAGTTCATTTTTAGATAAAGATAAGATATCAACATAATCATTACCTTCTTTTAGCCAAACCTCTCCTGATACTCTAACATCAGGAGCTGTAAGTTTTAAAACATTTAATATTGCTTTACCTAAAGTTGATTTACCAGAACCAGATTCACCTACAATGCCGATAGTTTTACCCTGCTCAATATCAACCGATAAATTTTTAACAGCATTTACTTTAGCTACTTCTCTTTGCAGGATTCCTCCAAATAAAGGAAACGTAACACTTAAATTTTTAATTTTCAATATAGGATCAGACATTTATCATCTCCTTTTTACACCGAACAAAATGATTTTTTTTAGCTTCAAATAACTCTTGATTTTCTTTTGTACCCATACATGGACATTCTTCAGGTTCAAATCTTGAGCAAAACTTGCACCCATCACCCATTTCTAAAATTGATGGGACCATTCCTTTTAATGCTTTAAGTCTTTTAGTCTTACGTTCCATGTGAGGAATAGAATTCATTAATGCCTTAGTATAGGGGTGAAGAGGATTTTTAAATAACTCTTCAATTGTTGCTATTTCTTGAATCTCGCCACCATACATTACAATAACTCTATCGCAGGTTTCAGCAACTACTGCAAGATCATGAGTTATTAATAATATGGCTGCATCTTTTCTTTTATCTTTTAAATCCATCATTAAATCTAATATCTGAGCTTGGATTGTAACATCAAGTGCCGTTGTTGGTTCATCTGCTATTAATAATGAGGGATTACATTGTAGTGCCATGGCAATCATAACTCTTTGTCTCATACCACCAGAAAACTGATGAGGGTATTCATCAATTCTTTGTTCTGGACTAGGAATTCCTACAGCATCTAGCATCTCTATACTTTTTTTAGTTGCTTCCTCTTCATTTAAATCATAATGTTTGATTAGTATTTCGTTCATTTGAACACCAATCTTCAGCACCGGATTTAACGATGTCATTGGTTCTTGAAAAATCATTGCAATTTCTTTTCCTCTTATATCTTTCATCTCATCATATGATAGATCTAATAGATTTGTATTATTATATATGATTTCTCCGCTAACAATTTCACCAGGAGGGTTTGGTATTAATCTATTTATAGATAACGATGTTACAGATTTTCCTGAACCGGATTCACCAACAATACCTAAAACTTCACCTTTATAAATATCAAAAGAAACATTATCGACAGCTTTAGCTGTTCCTGCTTCTGTATGGAAGTATGTTTTGAGATTTTTTATTTGGACAAGTTTTTTGCTCATTATCTTAGTCTAGAATAAATTTTTGGATCAAACGCTTCTCTAACAGCTTCACTAATAAAAGTAATCATGAAAATGGTTACGGTTAATACAATAACTGGAAAAATTAACATGTGCCAGTTATCTAAATTTTCTAAGGCTTGAGATAAAAGATTTCCCCAACTTGATGTCGGCGGCTTTAATCCATAACCTAAAAAATCTAATGATACTAGAGTTCCAATATTTCCAATAATTGAAAAAGGTGCCCAGGTAATGATAGGTGTTAGGGAATTTGGAAGTATATGTTTAAACATTATACTTGATGGAGAAGCTCCCATTGAAACAGCAGCAGATACATAATCTTTTGCTTTTTCTCTAAAAAACTCTCCTCTAACATAATAAGTAATACCAATCCATCCTTGAAGAAGTACAGACATTGTAGCTAGTAGCAGTACATTTGGTTGCATAAAACTTGCTAGTATCATAAGTGTAAATAGAAACGGTACAGCGCTAAATACTTCCATTAATCTAACACCAAACAAATCTAGTTTTCCTGCAAAATAGCCTAAGCAGGCACCAATAGCTATTCCAATAATATAGCTTAAAACAGTTACAATGATTGCAAAAGTGATACTAATTTTATACCCATCTACTATCCTTACAAATACATCTCTACCCGTATTATCTGTTCCAAGTAAGTGTCTACCTTTAAATCCTGCTGGCAGAGTAGGTGGATGATTTTCGCTCCATTTACCATCTCTGTTTTCATCTATGAAAGGCTCTCCAAAATCATAGGTTCCATTACCATTGTCATCATCATATTCTTCATCCAATTCATCCTTCAAGTCTTCATGCGGGTGATAGGGGTACATTGGCATGAGAATAAAATTACCATTATCTTGTTTTGATATTTCTTTTTTTAATTTTCTAAAATCAACTTCAATTTTATTGCCTTTTTGATTGAAGGTTTTTGACTCATATAGAGGATAATTAACTCCAGGTATAAAATCTAAAAGATCAATGATTGCAGGAAAATAATATTTATTATCATACTTTAGTATTAAGGGTTTATTATTAATCCACAATGGCCCAAGAAGTGCAATGATGTAGAAAAAAATTATGAGTAGAAGCGAATAGTATCCACGCTTAATTGACTTAAATCGTTTAATTCTTTTTTGTAATATTGATTCTGATGCTGTGCTCATTATTTAAATCTTATTCTTGGGTCAATTAAAGCATAACACAAATCAGAAATTAAATTCCCGGCTAATCTAATTAGTGCTCCTATCACAACAAACCCCATTATAATTCCGTAATCTCTAGAGCCTATTGCTTTAAATGTAAGCATTCCGATTCCATCGATTCCAAAGACTTTTTCTATTAAATATGATGATGCTAAAAATACTCCAATAAGACCACCAATACCTGTTGCAAGTGGAATTAAAGAATTTCTTACGGCATGATAAACAATTACCCTTTTTTCACTGAGTCCTTTTGCAAATGCAGTTCTGACATAGTCTTGACTAAGATTATCCATTAAAGAATTTTTCATTAACATTGTTAGTGTAGCAAAAGAGCCAAGCATGTAACATATAGTTGGTAGTAGAGCATGTTTTAATTGTCCTATTAGTTTACCATAGAATGTTAACTGCTCCCAATCACCTGGCCGCCAACCACGACTAGGAAGTATCGGTGCATCAAAAACACTTGTAGTAGAAAAAATTAATAACATCAATACTCCAAACGCGTAAGCAGGAATGGAAAACCCAATAAATACAAGTCCACTGGATAATACATCAAATCGCGAACCGTGTTTTAGTGCTTTTAAAATACCTAGCGGAATACAAACAATGTAAGATAATAAAAACCCAGTGAGTCCTAAGAATGTAGAAATATGAAGTCGTTCCCAAATTAATTTTCCAACATCTTCATTATGTTTTGAGGAATGACCTAAATAGCCAGTAAATACGCCTTGTCTTTGAGTCATGACAATGCTTGCGTAGTCTTGATCAATAACTTTTTTAATTTCCCAATTTACTTCACCCCATTCTTCAATATCTTCAGCTTCAGGCAAAATCTCATAATCACTAGTGTCCCATTTAAAATCAGTTCCTGGAGTACTGCCTAATACGACTAATTCTCCATTATCTTCTTCATAAACAAGAATCCATCTTTGGAGTGATACCGGAACATATTTCCCTTGTCCTAAAACTTTAATGGTTTCTCTAAAAGGATATCCAATCTCGGCTTCTTTGTATTTTATTTCTTTTTTTGCAAGTCCAAGCCAAATCAAATACCTTTTCCATACCGGTTTATCCAGTCCAAATTGCATTCTGAGTTTTTCTAAAACTTTTTCTGAAAGTTCGATTCCACCCTTATCATTTGTAACTGATGTAACACTGGAGCCTTCTCCAGATTGCATTTTAGCAAGTTTGATTTGCATCACGGCTTGTTCAAATGGACCACTTGGAACAGATTGTAGGATAACAAAAACAAGGAGAGTCGTTCCAAAAAATGTTGGAATCATTAAAAGCAGTCTTCTTACAATATAATCAAACATGAAATATTATTTTCTATTCCAAAAATCAATAATTTCAGATTCTTTAGGCATAGAAGTATCGTTTGCTTTAGCCTGTATAAGACTTTGTTCTTTAGATGGATCAATCCACCATAAACTAATTGGACTTTGCCACCCACTTGCATAATATAAACCCCAGTCAGGCATTTCAAATTTATTCCAATAGAGCATTCTAGCACCGTAGGGTGATGTCCAGCCTAAAGCATAGTGATAAGAGTTTACAGCAATACTATCAATCTGATGAGCAAAAGGAATACGTTTTTTTGCATCCCATTCTTTATTGTACATTTCAATGAGTCTATCAATTTCAGGGATAGCCATTGATGTAATATTTGTAACTTCAAGTTTATCTGCAAATTTTGAATGCATCATGCCCTCTGGTGATGGGAAAAATCCTGCCGTCCATCCTTGGGACGTAACTTCATATTCTTTTTTCATTACTTTAGAAAATGCAGCATTTCCATCAACCTGTTCAAAATCCATTTTTATTCCAACTTGTTTTAAATCTTCTTGAAGTGTTGAATATATTCTTTCTCCGCCAGGTGATATTAAAAATTGAAATTCAAAAATTTCACCATTTTCATTTTTTAACCATGGCTCTCCTTCAGTTCTATTCCAGCCTGCATCATTTAATAATTGAAGTGCTTTTTTAGGGCTGTATTCAGTGTAAGGATTGTTTGGATTTGCATAAGGTGTACCAAAAAAGAAAGTATTAAGCCTTGAATATTCATTAAAAAATAATCTTTTATTTAATTTGTCAACATCAAATAGGTGTGCGAATGCTTTTCTAACTCTAATATCATCATAGGGCTCTTTTTGCGTGTTAAAAACTATACCTGAAGGACCTTTGGGAAGGTAATTGAAAATTTTAATTTTTTGAACCCAGCCTTTTTCTATTTCGTTATAACCTTCTGCTGTGAATCGTTCAACCCACCACTGAGCTCTGGACCAAGGATAAATATCATAGTCCCCATTCATAAAACTTATAACTTGTTGATTTTCATCTTCAATAAATATAAATTTAATTTCATCAAAATTATAAAGACCTAAATTTCTTTCCTCATCTTTTGCCCAATAATCATCTCTCCTTTTAAGAACGATAAAACCTTCGTTACCCTTTTTTGAATTTTGACTATCATATTCATATGCTCCTGATCCTGGCATAAATGAAAAATTATACTTTTCTATGTAACCAGCTCCATCAATTTTATCTAAATAGAATGAAGGCATCGGAACAAATTGCGCTGCGCTTCTAAATGATCTCCAATCTTTCTTTTTAGCAATAAATTTTATTATATATTTTGATTCTGCTACAGGAATTTCAAAAAGATCATTATAGTAGGTTGCTACATTTGGATCTTGATGTCCATCATCTATGTTTAGTTTGAACGTCGCTACAATATCTTTTGCAATAACATCTTGTCCATCAGCCCACTTTGCTCTTGGATCAATTCTAAACCAATAAGTAAGAGAGTCCTCAGCAATCTTCCAATGAGTTGCTATAACAGGTTCCCACTCTAAATGCTCGTAGTTAAATCCTAACAAAGGTTCATATTGCAAACCATCCATTAAACTATTTATTTGTTGCCTGCTATCTTTACCAAGAGATCTGAATGTGTTTGGATATTCAGTACCACCAAGCATTGTGAATTGACCACCTTTAACAGCATCAGTACTACCGCTTGATTTTACATCAGTATTTGTTTTCCAACCATAATATTTGTTTGATTTATCAAAATCTCCTGAATCTTGGAATGAAGCTAATTGAGCTTCAAAGTTCTTACCTCCAAAATCAGCAGATTTGCTTTTGGATGTTTTTTTACTTTTCAAGTTTACTTTACGACCTTCCATTATTTCAATATTTGAAATAGTGAAAATAACAATTAACATATAGTGTAAATATTTAATCATTATCACTCCAATTTTTAATTAAAGATGTTAGCAATACTATTAAACCGCGAATTATTATAAAATTTATAATTTATAATTTATTTTTCTGAGTGATTTATTATTATTTTAAAAGGATAAATAAAGCAAAAAAAGAATAAAAATGAATAACATTAATTTACAAAAAGCCCTACAAAAAATAGATGTATCAGCTGATTGGGTTGGCCTTAGGGAAGTTAAGGAAACATCAACTTACAGAATAATAAGAGATGGTAATCCTGAAAGCAACAGTATAAACCTTGACCATGGAATTATGGTTGAAGTTCTTGTCGATGGTCAATTTGGATATTATGGAACTCATAAATTAGATTATGATTCTATTTTAAATGCTGCTAAAAAAGCGTGTGATGTTGCAAAAAATGCATCGAGATATTCAATACATCCTTATACAGATAGTGTTAGACCAAAAGCGGTTGGGAAGTATGATTCTCCTTACCAAATTAAAAACTATGATTTGGGCCAATTGACAGAATTATTATTAAAATCAAACAAATCTTTAAAGTCAAGCGATAAAATTGTGACGGCAACATCAATGGCTAGAATTGTTGATATGAACATGAATTATGTGTGTTCTAACGGAAGTGATTTAGAGCAAAATTTTTTATACATAGGGCCTGGATTTAGAGCCATCGCTCAAGATGGAAATGTGATACAAAGTAGATCCTATACTGATCAGTGTCAGCAAACAGGTATGGAAGCTTTTAATGAAGACTTTATTATACAAAAGTGCGAGTCTATATGTAAGGAAGCTGTAGAATTATTAAACGCTGATGAATGCCCAACAGAGGAAATGGATTTAGTTTTACATTCAGATCAGATGTTGCTGCAAATTCATG
The DNA here is from genome assembly GCA_965659495.1 of uncultured bacterium. Taxonomy (GTDB): domain Bacteria; phylum Fidelibacterota; class Marinisomatia; order SCGC-AAA003-L08; family D37C17. The sequence continues at coordinate 5,717 of CBFHVR010000029.1, read as the reverse complement.
AGAGTATTGGTCATGCATTGGAAGTTGATAGGATTTTAGGTGATGAAAGAAATTATGCTGGATGGAGTTTTGTTAATTTAGAGGATTTTGGTAATCTAAAGTATGGTTCAGATTTAATGAATATAACATTTGATCCTACCATTAAAGAAGAATTTGCCTCTTATGGTTTTGATGATACAGGTAATAAGGCAAGTAAAGAATTTATAATAAAAGAAGGTGTTCTTCAAAGAGGGCTAGGTGGATTAGAAAGCCAAGAAAGAGCTAATGTTCAAGGTGTTGCTAATGTGAGAGCATGTTCTTGGAATAGACCGCCAATTGATAGGATGGCAAATTTGAATTTAGAGCCCGGAGATTCATCGTTTGATGAAATGATTTCTTCTGTTAAAAAAGGAATTTTTATGCAAACCAATCGTTCATGGTCAATTGATGATTTTAGAAATAAATTTCAATTTGGATGTGAATATGCTCAGCTAATTGAAGATGGTAAAATAACAAAAACAGTTAAAAATCCAAATTACAGAGCAATATCAACTCCATTTTGGAACAGCTTAAAGAAAGTTGGTGATATGGATACTTTTGGTGTCTATGGAACTCCATATTGTGGTAAGGGAGAGCCAAATCAAAGCGTTAGAGTTGGGCATGCTGCTCCTATATGTGTTTTTAATAATATTGATGTATTTGGAGGAGCATAAAATGAATAATTATTTTTCACTTTTAAATCATTATCTTTTTTCATTGGCAAGAAAAGAAGAGGTTTTAATAACGAATTTTTCTGGAGAAAACAGTCAGTTTATAAGATTTAATAATGCAAAAATTAGACAAACAGGTCTTGTTGATGATATCAATTTTAGTATTACGCTTTTATCAAATAATAGAAAATGTTCTGTTTCAATGACCTTAAAAGGTCTTGAGATGGATGATAAAATGTTAATTGAATCTTATTTAAATAAGCTTAGAGATGATATAAAAAATATACCAGAAGATCCATTTGTAGTTCTTCCAGAACTTACAGATTCAACCAATGAGAAGTATCAAGGTGATTTGTTGAATTTTGAAAAAGCAGCAGATCATCTAACTCCCATAATGCATGGCGTTGATTTAACTGGTATTTGGGCTTCTGGGAAAATATTTTTAGGCAATGCCAATTCGCTGGGTCTTGAACACTGGTTTGAAACTGAAACTTTTTCACTTGATTACTCTCTAATTAATCCATCTCAAAAGATGGTTAAAGCATGTTACGCCGGTACAAATTGGGATCAAGACAGCTACGAAAAATACGTATTAAATTCTAAGAAGAAATTACAACTCATGGATAAAGATCCAGTTTCTATAAGTCCGGGTGAGTATAGAACGTATATAGAGCCAATGGGAGTTTCTGATTTAATTGATATGTTTTCTTGGGGAGGTGTTAGTGAAGCCTCAATTCAACAAGGAGATAGCTCTTTAATAAAGCTTAAAAATTTAGAACAAAAATTATCTCCTTGTTTTTCTTTGATGGAAGATTTTAGTAATGGAACAGTGCCTCGGTTTAATGGCATGGGAGAAATTGCTCCTGAAAAACTTCCATTAATAGTTGCAGGATCATTAAAAAATACTTTGGTGAGTACTCGTACTGAAAAAGAGTATAATGTAAAAAGTAATTTTGCTTCATCAAGTGAAGGTTTACGCTCACCTATGATGTCAACTGGAAATCTAAAAGAAGAAGAAATCTTAGCTAAAATTGACAAAGGTGTTTATTTATCAAATCTTCATTATTTAAATTGGAGTGATAAAATTGGTGGTAGAGTTACCGGGATGACCAGATATGCGTGCTTCTGGGTTGAAAATGGTGAGATTGTTTCACCTATTGAAAATATGAGATTTGATGATACCATATATAATATATTTGGTGATAATCTGGAAGACAGTACAAATAAATTACATTTAATTCCAAATGTTGGAACGTATGATGGTAGAAACTCTGGTGGTGTTTATTGTCCGGGAATTATGTTATCGAAATTTTCTTTGACTCTTTAAGCCTGGCCTGATTTACCCATATAATTAGTAGGGTCAAAGCCTAAATCTAAAGTAGAAAACTCCCACATATTTTTGTCTGGAATATCAAAGATAAAATCTTTTGTAACTGGCTTTAGTAGCCAATCTCCATTTTTAATTTCATCTTCAAGCTGTCCTTTGTCCCAGCCTGCGTAACCCATATTAATTTTATATTTTTTTGGGCCAATATTATTTTTTATATCATCTAAGATAGAATCATTTGATGTGAGAGAAATACCTGATGAAAGTTCAATTGTATCGTTTGATGCATACGAGTTGTCATGGATAACAAAACAGTTTTGGATATCAACAGGTCCACCAAAATATATTTTTGAGTTAATATTCATATTAGAAAAAATATCTTTAAGAAAAGATGACTTATCACCATCTGGAATAATTGGCTTATTTATAATTAATCCCATTGCACCATTTTCATCATGTTCGCATACTAAAATTGTAGATTTTCTGAATATTGAATCGCTTAATCCAGGGGTTGATATAAGTAGATAGTTTTTAAATTTTTTGAATGACACTTGATTAAGTTACATAATTAAAATAAATTAGAAAAAATATTATTTCAATTATGAAAATAAATATTTATTACTGAATTTATAGGATTGAATTTTATTAGAAAATATATCTTTTTGTTATCACTGGTTTTATTCTCATGTGCGGTTAAAGCTCCTCCATCTGGTGGAGAGCAGGATACTAAAAGCCCGTACATTATAGATGTATTTCCTCCAAATGGAAGTATAAATTTATCAGATAAAAATAGTCTTGAAATAAGTTTTAATGAAATGATTGATCCAAATTCTATCAAGTCTTCAATAGAAGTTTATCCGGATATGAAAATTAAAATCAATAGATTTGGAAAGAAAATAATTATAAAACCAAAAGATGAATGGCCATCAAATGAAACATTCAAAATTAAAATTAAAAGAGGAATTTCTGATTATTTTGGTAACAAGCTAGAATCTGGTAAAGTACTGACATACAGTACTTCAAATAAAATATCTAAGGGTTCAATTAATGGGGAGATTTTCAATAGCAGCTCCGTTGATTTATCAACAATAGCACTTTATAAAATTATGAATAACGAATTGTTCTACCACGATTCTATCGAAAATGATAAGAATAATAGATTCATTTTTGAAAATATTGATAATGGCGAATATATCATTATTGGCATTGAAAAAGATTTTGATGATATTTATAGTGATGTGCAAAAATATAATTATGGGATACATCATAAAGTCATTCAATTAACAGATGAAAAAAATATATATGACAATATTGATATTATGTTTTCATACCCAGATTATAAAGATGATATCATTTATGCATCTTCCAATAATAATTTTTATGGTGAGGTTGAGTTTCTAACAGGTAATAAAGTATTTTTAGTAAATGAAGTTCTTAATAAAAGTAACTATAAAAATGATGGTGCTTATATTTTATATGACAATGCTCTAGATAGTATTGATGTTAATTATAAGATGAATAACTACATAGAAGAATATTTCATTGATAATAAATTTAAATTAAATAAAGCTTTAGCTGATTCTATCCCTCCAAAAATTACTGAATCTTATTTTGACAATAATGATTATGTATTAAAATTTTCAGAACCTGTTTATATAAATGATTTAACTTCTCCTTTTTATCTAATAGATGATGAGGATACTACCTTTATTAAGCATATATATTTAAATCCATTTACAGTATTATTGAATGATATAGAATTAATAGATAACCAAATATATATTAATAATATGCTTGTAACTGATTATAGTGATTCAAAAGAGCCGTTAGAAGATAGTAAACTAAATCTATTTTCTGGTTTACAAAATCCTATTGAAAATGGAGGTGATATTAGTGGAAATATTAATTACAATGGTAATAATGAAATCATTGTTGAGATTAAGAATTTAAGTACCAATGATTTTGAACGATTGAAAATTGATAAAGCAGGAGATTTTAAATTTGATAAAATGAAGCCGGGAAAATATTCTATTTGGGCTTATGAACATATTAATCCAGTTTCAGATTATTATTATAATGGCATATTAAAATCTCTTAAGTTAGGAGCACGGTTTGGTTTATACGATTCAGAGATAGAGGTTAGAGCAAACTGGGATATTGAAGGGATTGAGCTTAATATAAATGAATAAAATGAAACACGTTATCATATGTGGAGGTTCTGGGTCTAGGTTCTGGCCTCTTAGCACGGCTGATATGCCCAAACAGTTTCTTAAATTATTAGGTGATAAAAGTCTTCTTAGATTAACGGTTGATAGACTTTTAAAGATTTCAGAGGTTAAAGATATTTTTTTAGTTACCTCTAAAAAATATGAAGATTTAATCAAATCTGAAATTCCTGAAATTCCATCAGAAAATATTTTATATGAACCTTCAGCAAGAAATACAACGGCTGCCATTTATTACGCGCTCCAAACAATTAAAGCTCACGGTGATTCATCAGCCATTGGTGTGTATCCAGCTGATCACTATATAAAAAACGAGGAAGATTTTATTGCATCCATTCACAATGCTTATGGCTTTATCAGTGATGATAATAATCGAATTTATACTTTTGGGATAGAACCTAATTATCCATCTACAAGTTATGGCTATATAAAATGTCATCTTGATACCAAAAACTCATATAAAGTAGATAAATTCTGTGAAAAGCCAGATTTAGAAACGGCAAAATCTATGGTAGCCTCAAATGAGTATGTATGGAATTCTGGGATGTTCTTTTTTAATATTGATACAATGATTAACGAGATTAATTCTTTTGTACCTGAATTAAAATCACTATTTGATGGTATTGATGCAAGTGATTATTTAGGTGTCAATAGTATTTGGAGCCAAATTCCTAAAATAAGTATTGACTATGCTGTGATGGAAAAAACAGAAAAAGCGTTTTGCATAAAAGCAGATTGTGGTTGGACGGATCTTGGTACCTGGGTATCCTTATATGATTTGCTTGATAAGGATAAGAATGGTAATGTATTTAAAGGTAATGTTTTTAGTCATAACGGTTCAAATAATCTAGCTATTGCTCAAAACTCTAATATTGGGATTGTAGGTCTTGATAATATTGCTGTGGTTGAGCATGATAATCAGATATTGGTTATTAATTTATCTGATAGTGAATCTGTAAGAAATATTATAGATCAGTTAAATAATAGCGATAAATAATTTCAAATTAAAATTATTGTTTATAAACCTATTTTATTTTTAGCTTAGAGCTCGTTTTAATATAGGAATTAACTATTTAAAATAATTCGATTCCGGTATAGCTCAGTTGGTTAGAGCAGCGGACTGTTAATCCGCGTGTCCCAAGTTCGAGTCTTGGTACCGGAGCAAGAAGAACCCCTTGAAAAATCGAGGGGTTTTTTGTTTTAAGACACCATTGTATTTTTATGTTAAAAAAGCATTTTGTGACAAAAAATGTCACACATACGTCACTTGAAAATTACTGATTCAGTTTCAACTTTTCAACCAATAATTCAACCCTATGGGCCTAATTGGGTGGGGGTGGCAACATAGAATAAGACCCACACACATTCTGAATATATTTTTTGAAAAATATTTTGTAAGTTATGATATTCTAAAGTTAAGAGATTTATATGAAAAAAATTTTATTATCATTTATAGCTATTTTCTGTTTTAATTCT
>CBFHVR010000028.1:0-1623 GCA_965659495.1 uncultured bacterium | reverse complement strand
AACTTTTACCAAGTCAAAATCTAATGGAGCATCATTTTTTCTAGTTAGCATAATAAACCTTAAAACATCTGATCCAACCGAGTCTACTACACTATTCATTGTTATAAAATTACCAGCTCTTTTTGACATTTTAACAGGTTTACCATCCTTATTTAAATTTACTAACTGGCATAATTTAACATTAAAAGTTAATTGAGACTCAGAAATTGATTTTATGATTCCTTCAATTCTTTTAATATAACCGCCATGATCTGCACCCCATACATTTATTATTGAGGAATATTTTCTTTTATATTTATCATAATGATAAGCAGCGTCTGCAGCAAAATATGTCCATGTATCATCAGCCTTTTTTAGAGGACGATCTAAATCATCTCCATATAATGTGGATTTAAAAAGGAGTTGAGGTCTACTTTCCCAATTTTCATTTTGTTGTCCTTTTGGAGCATCTAGTATACCTTCGTATATTACATCTTTCTCATTCAATAATTTTACTACTTCATCAATCAAACCTCTAGATTTTAAAAATTCTTCTGAAACAAAATTATCATGATGAATATTTACTGAAGATAAGTCTTCTTTTATTATTTCCATCATAGCATTAGTGGCATAATCTTTAAATATAGCTAACCAATCTTTTTCATCTGAATTAATAAACTTATCTCCGTATTGATCAATTATTTTTTCAGCAACTGGTATTAAATATTCACCAGGATATAAATCATCTGCAAATAACGCTTGTTTACTACTAAAAATTTCTTTGTATCGAAGATAAACAGATTTAGCTAAATTAACAATTTGTTGGCCTGAATCATTAATATAATATTCTCTAGTTACATTATAACCTACATATTGAAGTAAATTTGCTAATGAATCTCCAAATACGGCACCTCTTGCATGTCCAATATGCATAGGACCAGTTGGGTTAGCAGAAACATATTCTATATTAACTTTATGGGATTTACCATAGCTACTACTCCCATATTTCTCTTTAAAATCTAGCACATTCTTACAGCATTCATAAAATATAGATTTATTTAGTGTTAAATTTATAAAACCAGGACCCGCTATATTAACTTCATCAATATAATTATTTTTTTGAAGAAGTAATCCAACGTTTTCAGCTAAATCTCTGGGATTCATATTTAATGTTTTTGAACCTAAAAGCGCTATATTAGTTGATATATCTCCATGTTTTTCATCCTTTGGAGGTTCAGCAGTGATTTTATTAAGTATTTTATCATCCTTTATCCCTTTAGTTATGGCAACCTGAATAATAATTTTTCTAACATGCTCAAAAATATTCACTAATAAATCCATTCTAATAAATTAATACTAACGATCGCGTTTATCATATAATGAAGTTCCAGTCCATCCGCCATGTAAATCGAAAAGTCTTTTATGCTACATGAGAGCGTACCTATCTGTCATTCCTGCTATATAATCTGATATTGTTCTATATAATTCTTTATCAGACTTAGCATCCTCTGCAACTTCTCTCCATTCAACTGGTAAGATAGTAATATCATTAGAAAATGCTCTAAATAGATCCTCGATTATACTTTTCGCTTTTAAAGTCATTCTATTTACTATTGTATGTTTATACATTTTTTCAAAAAGAAA
>CBFHVR010000027.1:0-1575 GCA_965659495.1 uncultured bacterium | reverse complement strand
TAAGTTATCATTTAGTAAAGTTGCAAAAGGAACAGAAATCGAATCAATATCTTTTATACTAATTAAAGAATCCTCAATTTTTTTAATTGGAATATTACTTGTAAGTTTAAACGATTCTCTAAGATGAATAACATTTGCTGTCTTAGCGCTAATACTAAGAGAATCAATAAGAGTATCTCTTTTTCTATCAAATTTAACAGTAGTTAGCTTCGTAGTATCTTTCTCAACCAAATTAAAGTTTAATGAGTCAAAACAATTCTTTGTTAGCCATAGATAAAGAGTATCTTTTTCTATGTCTTTTGTAAAAGTATATTCCACACTGTCTGGAAGATCTGAGTCAATCACCAATCTATTAAGATCAAGTTTTCCATAATATCCAAATCCAATTTTTTCACTATTTAAAAAATGTGGTTTATCCCATATTAATTCAGTCTCCTCTTTAAATAACTTGAAATCAATAATTGAATCTTTTGGAAGAGTAATAACTGAATCAATAAAACCAATTTTATCATAAAATGGATCAAAGAAATAATTATTGTCTACATCTTTCATTGCGACTATCAAATATTTACCCTGCCTTAGATTCTTAATTGTATATGATGTTGAATCAAGAGAATTAGAAATATAAGTAGGTCGTTTATTAAAAATTATGGAGTCATTTAATGTTGAATCAATTCTGTAAAGATGAATTGAAACATACTCATCTGTCTCTTTATTATAGGCATCTGCAATATTACCTTTTACATAAAGTGAATCAATTGTCTCACCAGTTGAAAAAGTATAACTAAAAAAAGTTAAAGGGTTATCTTCGTTATTATCCTTAATGCTGTTTCCAAAGTTTATAGTATAAGTTGTATTAAGATCTAAAGTATCAATAAACCTTAAAAATACCTTTTTTGTAACTCCAGTGAGAGGCTTAATCTCATATCCGCTTTTTTCAATAGGAGGAGATATTATTAATTGATCTTGAACTTTATCTAATTTAACAAATTCATCAAAAGTCAATCTAATTTCCTCTGAGTCAAAATTTGTAGAATTAAGTTTAGGATTAGCATTGACAAGAACTGGAGGTATGCTGTCTATTGGACCTCCAGTAGGGGAACCTCTTTTTGCACATCCGCTTATTATAGCTAATGATAAAATTGTATATATAATTTTTCTCATTAAATCAATTCAATTACAAATTAACGTATTTAAAATAGTAAAAAGAACTATTTTTACAATATACTAATGGACAAAGACTCACTAAAAAAAATAATATCACATTCAAAAGAATATGGATTTATATTCCCTTCAAGTGAAATATATGAAGGTCTAAATGCTATTTACGATTATGCTCATAATGGTACTCTTCTAAAGAACAATATAAGAGATTATTGGTGGAAGTCGATGGTTCAATTAAATGAAAATATCGTTGGAATTGATTCGGCAATATTTATGCATCCTAAAACATGGGTTGCTTCAGGACATGTGGATGCTTTTAATGATCCTTTAATTGATAATAAGGATTCAAAAAAAAGGTATAGAGCTGATGTATTAATTGAAGACCATATTGAAAAGTTAAATTTGAAAGTC
>CBFHVR010000026.1:0-52419 GCA_965659495.1 uncultured bacterium | reverse complement strand
AAGATGTTCTGAGCCAACATAAGAATGTCCTATTTTAAGGGACTGTTCTTTTGCAATTTTTAAAAGCCTTTGTATTCCTTTTGTATAATTTTCACTCATTTTATTTTATCAATTTTTTTATTATAAATTTTGAAAATATTATTTGAAATATCTTTAAAACTTGTATCATGGCTAGTGATTACAAATGTATATCCTAGCTCTTTGTTTATATTAACAATTAATTCTAATAAAAGCTTAGTATTAATTTCATCTAAATTACCTGTAGGCTCATCTGCTAAAATAATCTTTTTACCTCCTAACAATGACCTTAGCATAGCAACCCTCTGTTTTTCACCATGCGACAATGTGGATGGATAAGCAAGTTTCAGATGATCTAAATCTACATACTTCATATACTTATCTATATTCAATTTTGTATTTTTTAAATTTAATTTATTTATATAGCTTGGTATCATAAGATTTTCATAGACATTAAACTCAGGAAGCAAGTTAAAATCTTGGAATAAATATGAAAATAATTGAATTCTAAATTTTGATAGATTCTCTCTACTTAAGTCATGGCTTATATCATTCACATAAACCGTACCTTCATCAGGCTTAATCAAACAACCCATAATATTAAGTAATGTTGATTTACCAACACCAGAATTACCTGTAATTAAATTAATTTCAGAATTTGATATTTTTATATCAGCGTTTGATAAAACTAGATTTTGAATATTATTGTTGGTATATTTTTTTGATATGTTTCTAAAATCTAACATGGCTCTCTTTCCTATCTAAATAATATATTGGTAATGTTGAAAAAAAAGAAATAATTACTGTTATAATAAAAAATAAAATCGATACTTCAGAATTTATAAATGATATATAATTTGGTGAAAATGGTAGCGAACTATAAATGAAAGATAATATGCTATATTTGTTATAAAGAAATAATGAACCATTTACAAAAAAAATAGTAGATAAAACAATCAATGATGACATTATATAATTTAAAATGAATAGCTTCAAAATTATTTTATTAATATTCATTCCTAGTACATTGAGAGTTATAAACTGTTTAGATTTGTCATTAATCAGTATGACCATTGTTGAAAAAAAAATAAAACATGATAATATAATAGCAAAAAAAGCAAAAAAATAGTATACTTTCTTTTCCAGATTTAATCCATCGATAATAAGATTTGAATAGATATTGTTTTTGTTATATTCAATGTTTTTAGAAAAATCTAAATTATCATAATAATATTTAATATTGTAGCTATCTTCAACATCTAGGTTATTTAATTGAGTAAAAATATTGCTATTATAATCTAAAAAAGGAATATTGAAAATAGCATATACTTCATACATTTTAATTGTTGTGAAGCTAGATGCTATATTAATATCCGATGGATAAAAAATAGATATACTATCACCTATTTCAAGATCGAATTTACTAGCAATATCATGACCTATTATTACGTGATAATTTTGTATGAAAGATTCATTATTAAAAGATGAATATTTAGATAATTTCTGTTCAAAATAAACATCTAAATTATCTAGCCCTAAAATATTAGTGTATATATTAGATTCATTAATACATGCAATTTTTTCATGACCTCTATTAAAATTCCTGATATCATATGATTGATTTTTAATAATATTGCTATTTACATAATATTTATAATGATAAGAGTTAATTTTATTTGAAAAATTTGTTTCAATACCATCCATAATACACATAATCATGAAAATCGAATACGACCCTATCAATAATCCAAAAATTGAGGGGATTAATGATAGTTTAGGCTTACCATAACTATCTTTAACAAAGAATATAAATAATTGCTTAAAACTCATACTTTTTAATAAAAAAATTATAGAAATATAAAGAAATAACAGACATAATTATTAATAGTAATGGAAATATATAAACAGGTAGCATATAATCTATATGTATTGGGATAGAATCGGTGAAATACACATAATCTGGAAGATTTATCAAATTAATTTTTTGTTCGATATTAAGTAATATATAAGCAATAGAAAAACCGATAATTGAGCTTAAAAATAAAACGAGAAAAGACCTTAGTAGTATTAAAAAATAAATATAGATGTTGTTTAGTCCAAGTGTCTTTAAAATAAAGAAATCATTTTTATAGTATGATATATACATAAGATTATTTTGAAGAATGTTAAAAATGCATATCAGCATTATAAAAAAAACAAGCATTTTTATTGGAAAGTCATACGCATTGAGCCACTTAAAAAGGTCATTATTTATATGAAAAATATTTTTTATCAAATATTTATTATCAAATAAACTACTTTTAAAATCTTCATTAGTTAAAAAATAATCATAATTCTCATTTATAAAATTTTTAAACAATTCTCTATTTCCATAAATTCTATAAGTATCATATGCTGGAATATTAGATTTAAATATTCCTCCTACTTTTAATGATTCAATATTCTCAATATTATTAGATTCTATATTAATTAATGTCAATGTTGAGCCAATACTAACATTTAGCTTATCAGATAGAATCTTTCCTATTATTATATTACTATCTGATATTGATCCTTCTAGAAGGATATCTTGAAGATTATGTATGAAATCATTTGAATTTTTAAATGCTATCGCATTTATAGGCTCTGAAAAACTTTTATTCTTAGCTATTAAATCTTTTGTAGATACTTTGGAAAGGATCGTATTTTCAGGCAATAACGATAAAATTATACTTTCATCATCATCTGTTAAATCTCCACTGAATTTATTTAATATTTTATATTTTCCATTTAAATCAACTATTACATTATTAACAGTTTTTTTAAAGCCTTCATTAACGGATAATATTAAAACAATAAAAATTATTGATAATGAGGTTATAATAAATGAAAAAATATTTAAATATAAATTTATTCTTGATTTATTATTGATACTTAAAACGTTCGCAGATAAAAACTTTTTAAGTATTTGAATGTTCATTTTTCATAGCTGGAAATAATATAACATCTTTAATTGATTTTTTATTTGTTAAAATCATAACTAGTCTATCAATACCTATCCCTACACCCCCAGTTGGAGGCATTCCTACTTCAAGAGCTTCAATAAAATCATTATCTAAAATTTGAGCTTCCTCATCGCCACTATCTTTTAATGCTTGTTGAGCAAGGAATCTTTCCTTTTGATCAATAGGATTATTTAATTCGCTGAAGGAATTTGCAATTTCCATTTTATTCATAAATAATTCAAATCTTTCAACAATTTTACCATTTGAATTTCTTTCAACTTTTGCTAAAGGTGATAATTCTATTGGATAATTGGTGATAAAAGTTGGATTAATTAATTTAGGTTCAACAAAAAATGAAAAAGCTTTATCTAGCGATTTTGCATACCCATATGTTTTATCCAAAATAATATTATTGTCTTTCATAGTAGAATGTATTTCTTTGGTATTCATTTTACTAATTTTAATATTACTATATTTATCCAATACATCAAAGAAACTAAAGACATCAAAATTATTTTTAAAATCTATACCATCAACCTCTAGTTTCATTTCTTTTACTAAGTTTTTAATCATACCTTCAGTTAATTCCATCATATCATAGACATCGCTGTATGCAGAATAAAACTCTAACATAGTAAACTCAGGATTATGATTTTTATCCATACCTTCATTTCTAAAATTCTTAGAAATTTCATATACCTTTTCAAAACCACCGACTATTAATCTTTTAAGATATAATTCATCAGCGATCCTTAGAAAAAGCTTCTGATCTAAAGAATTATGGTATGTTGTAAATGGTTTAGCATTTGCTCCACCATAAAGAGGCTGAAGAACAGGTGTTTCAACTTCAATAAAACTATTTGCATTTAAATAATTTCTAATGTTATTAATAATATTAAATCTACTAATAAATACATCTCTGCTATCATCATTGATTATTAAATCTAAATATCTTTTTCTATATCTTTGCTCCTTATCATCAAATGAAAAAAATAGTTCACCATCTTTTTCCTTCATATTAGGTAAAGGATGTAAGTTTTTAGATAGAAGTTCTACTTTATTAGCTTTTATTGATAATTCTTCTGTTTTAGTATAAAAAACCGATCCTTTAATACCTACAATATCTCCAATGTCTAACTTTCTTACAACTAAATCATATTCATTATTACTTAGATTTTGATTATTTGTATAAACTTGTATTTTTCCAGACATATCTTTTACATTTAAAAAAGAGGATTTACCCATTTTCCTCATAGATATAATTCTTCCAGCAATTGAAATATCATGATTTACATATTTTTTAGAATCATTGTTAATTTCAATAATATTATTAGTTTTATCAAAATTGTGTGGAAATGGATCTATATTATTATCTTTTAAAAATTTTAGTTTTTCTAATCGAAATTTTTTGATTTCATTTAGATTTTTTTGATTATCACTCATTTATTCTCCGTGTTAAATAATAAATATTTTCTTATAAACTCATTAATATTTCCATCTAAAATATTATTAATATTACTTGTTTCATATTTCGTTCTATGGTCTTTTACCATCTGATAAGGATGGAAAACATAAGATCTTATTTGGCTTCCCCATGAAATATCTTTTTTAAGATCATTTAACTTGTCTTTTTCTTCTTTGTTTTCCTTAAGCTTTAATTCATATAATTTAGACTTAAGTATTTTTATTGCAATATTTTTATTTTTAAGCTGGCTACGTTGATTTTGACACTGACAAACAATTCCAGAAGGTAAATGAGTTATTCTAACAGCACTGTCTGTTTTATTAACGTGCTGACCACCAGCGCCACTTGCTCTGTATGTATCAATTTTTAAATCTTTATCTTCAATTATAATATCAATATCATCATCAATCACTGGAAAAACAAATACCGAAGCGAAAGATGTGTGTCTTCTAGAGTTAGTATCAAATGGTGATATTCTCACCAATCTATGAACCCCACCTTCCGATTTTAAATTTCCATAAGCATTAATTCCTTTAATTTCTAAAGAAACATCTTTTAAACCATTTTCATCACCATCTTGATAATTCAAAATTGTCATTTCAAAATTATTTTGATCAACCCATCTTTTGTACATTCTAAATAGCATAAAAGCCCAATCCTCAGATTCTTTTCCTCCTGCTCCAGGATGAATATTTAAAATGGCGTCTCTAGCATCATCTTTTTCTGACATAATACTAGACATCTCAAATTTTTTTAAATCAATATCAATTTTTTTTAAGTGTGATATTGATTCTTCACTTACAGAATTTTCATCATTAACAATTTCAATATGAAATTTAAGAAGATCTAAATTTGAATTTAAGTTACTTATTATGTCTTTTTTATCATTAAGATGCTTGATTTTTTTTAAAACTTCGTGTGCTTTATGTTTATTATCCCAAAAGGCTTCTTCTGAAGTTTTAGATTCATAAAAAGTTATCTTATCCAGAATTTTTTTTTCGTCAAAGATAACTCCTTAAATCCTCATATTTACTTATGCATAAGTTGGATTTATTTATATAGTCTTGAATTTCCATTAATATTTTTTCAATTCTAGTATTGGTTCAAGAGAATCTCTAGTTTCAATAGGGTCATGTGTTCTTATAATATCTGCTCCATTAAGGACACTTACTGCTTGCATAGATAAACTTTTATAAAGTCTTTGATGAGGACTATTGCTATTAAAATTCAACATTGACTTTCTAGACAAACCAATTAAAATTTTACAATTAAATTTTTTAAAATTATTAATTTTTTTAATAATTTCATAATTATCATTGAAAGTTTTTCCAAAACCAATACCAGGGTCTAAAATTATGTTTTTCATAGACATTCCAATCTTACTAATATAGTTTAGACGAGTTTCAAAAAAACAAGATATTTCATCAATCAAATTATTATATTTCGGCTTTATTTGCATATTTGCTGGGTTTCCTTTCATATGCATTAATACAATAGGAACATTATACTTACAAGCAATGTCTATATTAATAAAGTTATCACCTCCACCAGAAATATCGTTGATCATGTTAAAACCATTTTTTAAACAAAATTCAATAACTCTAGGTTTATACGAATCTATTGAAAAAAAATTATGATTTAAATTTAAATTTAGAAAATTTTCAATTCTTTCAAGTTCTATTTTTTCAGTTAAAGGCTCAGCGCCAGGTCGTGTTGACTCAGCTCCAATATCAATAATATCAGAAGAAACAACTTTATTAAATTTCTTTTTAATATTTAAAGAATTAAGATTTTCACCATCATAAAAAGAATCAGGAGTAATGTTTAAAATCCCCATAATTTTTAAATTATTATTATGATTTAAAGACAAACTAAGACTTTGTTGATTTACGCCTTACTCTTTTTGTAGGAGTTTCTTTTTTCTTTGTAGATATACCATTTTTGACTATATCTTCGAATTGTTTTCTATCAAGCGTTTCTCTTTCGATTAGTACTTTAGAAACATTGTGAAGGTGTTTTAAATATTTTTTTAGTATGTTTGTTGCATTTTTTTCAGCATTTTTTATCAGAGAAGTAATCTCATTATCAACCAATCTTGATTTTTCATCGCTATATTCATTTGATTTAGACATACCTTTTCCTAAAAATACTTCTTCCTCTTTTTGACCTAATGCCATAGGACCAACTGCTTCGCTCATACCCCATTCACATACCATTTTCTTAGCTATATCTGTCGCTACAGAAATATCATTTCCAGCACCTGTGGTAAAATTATTAAAAATTATTTTCTCTGCACATCTACCGCCCATTAAGATATCAAGCTTTCCAAGTAAGTATTGGTTTGAATAATTATACCTCTCAACTTCTGGTATTTGAGCAGTTAAACCCATGGCTCTGCCTCTTGGGACAATTGTAATTTTATGTACTGGATCAGCTAACTTAGTAAAATATGCCACCAAAGCATGTCCAGCCTCATGGTAGGCAGTTATTTTTTTATCATCATCCGTTAAAACCATACTTTTTCTTTCAACACCCATCATAACTTTATCTTTAGCATCTTCAAAATATTTCATGCTCACTTTTGTCTGATTCATTCTAGCTGCAAGAAGAGCAGCTTCATTAACTAGATTTTCAAGATCAGCCCCAACCAAACCAGGAGTACCCTGTGCTACAACCTTCAATTTCACATCTTTTGTCAAAGGTATTTTTTTAGTATGAATTTTTAAAATCATTTCTCTACCAATTACATCTGGAGAATCAACAACTATCTGCCTATCGAACC
The DNA here is from genome assembly GCA_965659495.1 of uncultured bacterium. GTDB lineage: Bacteria > Fidelibacterota > Marinisomatia > SCGC-AAA003-L08 > D37C17. The sequence goes on along the minus strand of CBFHVR010000026.1, from coordinate 45,170 downwards.
TTCCTGGTCTTAATAGAGCTTTATCTAAGACATCAGGCCTATTTGTTGCAGCAAGTAGTATTACATTAGTATTTGTATCAAAACCATCCATTTCTACTAATATTTGGTTTAATGTTTGTTCTCTCTCATCATGTCCACCTCCCATTCCTGAACCTCTGTGCCTACCAACAGCATCTATCTCATCAATAAATATTATACTTGGTGAATTAGTTTTAGCTTGATTGAATAAATCTCTAACTCTACTAGCACCAACACCAACAAACATTTCTACAAACTCAGCACCACTAATGGTAAAAAAGGGAACATTGGCTTCACCAGCAACAGCTTTTGCAAGTAATGTTTTTCCAGTACCTGGAGGGCCTAACAAAAGAGCGCCTTTAGGAATTTTAGCGCCAATTTTATGATATTTTTCTGATTTCTTTAAAAAGTCAACTATTTCTTGAAGTTCAGTTTTCGCTTCTTCGCAACCGGCAACATCTTTAAATAATTTTTTTGTTTTTTTTGAATCAACAATTTTTGCTTTACTCTTTGCAAATGAAAAAATATTATTTTGACCTCCTACCCCGCCTTGCATTCTTTTCATTATAAAAAACCAAAAAACTAAAATTAATATCCAAGGAGAAAACTGAAAAACATAATCTAAGAAGGTTAAAGTTTTTTGCTTGATTTTAACGTCAATGCCTAAAATGACTAGTTCATTCACTAAATCATTTGTCAACTCAGGTAAAACAACAGTAAAAGAGGTTATCTCATCATTTGATAAAGTACCAAAACAACCAGGATCGCATACTCCAGTTAAAAACTTATCTTCAATGGTTACCTTTGAAATATTCTCAGATTGCTCTTTATATACATCTGTAAATTCTGCGTAACTTATTTCTACTGATTTAGGTGCAATCGATGCATATTGTAGCACTGATACTGAAACTATTATTATTACAATCCATAATAAAAAATTACCACCTAAATTTTTTATCAACTTATTTTTCATTTTATCTTTATCTTTACTCATTATCTATATATATATCCTTTAAATTTCTAAATAAATTATTATAATCTAACCCATATCCAATAACAAATTTATTTTCAATGTTAAATGCTGTTATACAATCTAGCATTTCAATATTTGAAGCAATATTTTTATGCAGTAAGGTTATAACTTTAATACTGACAGGATTCATTTCATTAAATCTGTTATATATTTCTTTTATCGTTTCTCCTGAATCTATTATATCTTCAACAATAATTATATCTCTATCATGAAAACTCTCATCAATCTCCTCAACTGACAACTTGCCTCTTTTAGCACCTTTATAAGATTTTGCTGAAATAAATGATATCTCGTAGTCGAAATCACATTTTTTTAATAAGTCCATCATAAAAAATACGCAACCATTTAAGACGCCAACAACAATAGGATTTTTACCTTTATAAGATTTGTTTAAAATTTTTGCTAATTCACTAATTCTCGAACTTATATCATTCTCTGTTAAATATTTTTTAAAATTGTGATTTTTATATTTAATATTTTCCAATTTAATTTCCTTACTGACCTAATATAATATTTACAAGAAAAATAATATCAACAATATTCACTACATTATCTTGATTAAAATCACCTGCAGAATTATAACTTGTAGATAAAACTATATTAACAAGAGATATTACATCAACAATATTTACAGCTTGATCATTATTTAAGTCTCCAACAAGTTGACAGGCTAAATAATCACTACATTCACCATTAGCATCTTCTACAGCGCAACCTCCACATGTTCCTGCACAATCTTGCTGCTCTCCGTTTGGACCGACAGCTAAAACTTCTGGAGTTACAATGTTTTCAATCATTTCTCCGCCATCGCAAACACAGCACATTTCTGAAGATATAAAATCATCATCATCATAATTATTACACCAACCAGGATTATTATTATATTCAGCACAACCATCACCATATGGATCGACGGCACCATTATCTGTATCTACACAAGCATAATCAGTAACAGCAGGGATATCATCACCGCAACATTGATTTAAACCAACGCCTAAACCACCCCATTCACTGCACTCATCCTGAATACACGCATCAACACCTGAACTACCACCAAAACAATTTCCACAGTTATCTATAGAAGCAGAACCATTACATGTACCTGCGCAATCTTGCTGTGCTAATCCATTTGGTGTTCCCTCACAATCACATATACCAGTATTTGGAGAATTACCTCCACCGCATACTCCACATTCATCATACTCCCCAATACATAAAGATAGATTTACCTCTTTTGAAATATTATTAATTGAATCATTAATAAATATATTAGTGCTATAGGATTCTCCAATATTAAATCCATTTGTATTTATAGTTAAGGGAATAGTTGTACTCTGACCACCTATTAAACTTCCATTAGAAGATGTTGTAGAAATCCAATTTGGACTTGAGCTTAACATAACATTATCAATGGCCCAGCCACCACCTAAACCTTCTCCTGATTCATTGGACTCAGAATGAAACCTAATTTTAATATCATTTCCAGAAAAGGATTCTAAATTATAAGTTTGTTTTATAAACTGATCTGAACTTTGGTTTAAGACTTCAATGTCCACCCACTGTTCATTATCAAATATTTGTAGTGTATTGGTATGTTGATTTCCAATAGCATATTTAAACCAATAGTCAAAAGATAATTCAGCTAGTGATTGACTTGGAATTGTAATTGATGGAGTAATTAAAAAATCCATACTCCCATCAGCGCAGCCATTAATAGATGAGCAATCAGTAGTACATGATGGGCAGATATTATACTGTTCATCATCAGTGTACACATAATTTCCACCAGACCAATCAGGAATATCAAAATACATATCACTTAGCTGTGACAATAGCCAATCTGGCCATGCACTTGTTTCTTCTGTACCAATGATCCAACCTCTACCATTTGATGTTCTCTCCCAATTTTCAGGAAGATTATATTCATTTGTTGAAAGGCCATTATCTAATGGTAAATTTTCAAAATCTTCAGATAAAAATATATTATCAATGATTCCTATGTCATAAACTAAAACAGATCCGCCTTGCCCACCATTTGTTAGCGTAAACTCTGAATTAATCATACTAGAGGCAGATAACTCTAAACTAATATTATCTGTACTTACAGAAATATCAGGAACCTGAGTATTTGTAATATTTATATAAGCATTATTAATATCAAAGAAAATATTATCTGAAGCTTTTAGCATTATTCTGCAAGAATCAGCATTAGCAAGCATTGGAAGCGTAATATTTTCTAATCCATCATTGGCTACGTTATCAGCAAGTAGCATATCAAAATTTCTTCCTGCATCTTGAGATAAATAAATATCTACATTAGAACAATTAACAGGAGCTTGATCAGTATTTGATACATCCCACGCGATTGTTTGAGTTGATTCAGATGACCAAGAAACAGGTTCACTTTGAGAAGTGATTCTAAAAGGACCAGAATTTCCATCAACTGAGAATTGTACACTATTAAAATTAATTGCACTTGATTGCAACTCATTCGTTCTAACCTGCAAACGCATATTAATATCTCTTGAGCCAAATGGTAATTTTTCAACAGTTAAAATTGTGCCATAATCATCAGCAGTTGAAGAATACTGATTATCTAATAAACTTTTCATCGAAGGAAAATATCGTTTATATCCTTCTTGACTTAAATCAACTGTTGCGAACAAGGGTCCTTCTGTTGATGGCCATGGAGATAGACCTGAACATTCACCAGCAGCTCCAGTTAAATCCATGCAATAAGATATAGTAGATAAATCATTTTGTTCCCATGAAAACAAGTAATCTGGATTACTTGGAGATGAACTCCCCTCTAAAGAAAATGGCGTTTCTTTAGGTATTGAAAAACCAGAATTAGGAACATTTAATTCTGGTATAATATTATTAGATTCAATACTTGTATATCCATTTAAATAAGAATATGAATCTGCATATAAAGGGTCATTTAGAAGTTCATTGTATTTTTTATATCCCATCTCAATTGTATGTAATGAATATTGATCTCCTATACCGCCATCAGATGTTCTTGTTCTTGAACCCATTATAGTGCCACCAAGTGTACAACGATAGCCACCTTCAATAGTTATATTATGAGCTGAACCTAAATTATGTCCAAGCTCATGATTCATCACTGCATAATCAGGATTATTTGCAGAAATAGGACCTGGAGCTTGAGCTACACCTCCATTATAAATTGTATTAAGTACTAATCCATACTCCCATAGACGTGTATCATTTGGGGCATTTAATCCTCCTACACCTATTACAGATTCTAAATAGGGTTCTACATTACCAAGTTCACAATATTTTGGATCTCCATCATTTTGTATACAAGTTTCCCAAGTATAAGTAAAACCAGACTCTCCATCTGGTGTTAAATTATCATTAGTAAAAACTAAAATATCTTGATTTGGTATAAGAACAAATTCAAAACCAAGTTCTCTTCTCCATAGTAAGTTCAATTGATTAACCATAGAAGCAATCCAAGTCAAACCACCTTGGACAGTCCCATCTGCTACTTGATTAGTTGCATCTGTTGTCATTATCATTGCTATTCTATAAGTAACTAATTTATCACCCATTGTATAACAAGGTTCATTTTCGCCAATACAACTATCAAAATCTCGTAATACAGAGTTATTATGAGAAATAGTATTACCACAATTAAATTCATTATTTTCAATAGCTAGATCACTTTCATGAAATGAAACTCTAAATTGATTAGATTGATTTAAATTTGAAATAAAAACATTTCCTTCTGAACTTAAAATCATTGCTTTTATAAAAGAATCACTAATAGTTAAACTCACTCTTTCTGATGCAGATTCTACACCAACTCCAGTGTAAGTTAAAATAGATGGAAATTTATCACTTAATTCTCTCGGAATTACTGATGATTTATACATGTAAAAATCTTTTGTTTTACCATCAGGAGTAGGAAATGACATTAAAATATTAGAAGTTAATCCTGATTTTAAAGATGGGCAGCTACTTAAATCCTCGATAACAAAACTTGTAAATACTGTATTATCGATACTAGCTCCAATTACAATATTGATCATTACATAAAAATTTAAAAGATAGCTTCTTATCAATTTTAATCTCCTTTATTTAATATTTGCAAAGATACACATTTAGATTCATCAAATTCATTGTAATACATTGTTGCTAAATTAGGTACACAAATCACATTTCCTTTATTACTTTTTAATATCGGATAATACAATTTATCATAATTTGATATTTTATTATCAATAAATAAATCGCTAATTTTTTTTGTAGAATTTTTTAAACTTATCTTATCACCATTCTTCCAATGAGATATATAAGAACCATTATTTATTAAATTTTCTGGTACAATATTTATATTATTATTAGCTGGAGTTTTAAATGAAATCTTAGAATCATACCAAAAATAATTCTTATTTTTATCATCTATAACTATATCAGATTGACATTTCCTTGGAATAGATATGATAATAGAAAATCTTTCTTTTTGCAAAAGAATTTTCTTTGAAAGATTTATAGATAGACCATTTCTTCCATTTTTAATAATCTCATAAATATTTTTCCAGTGTAAATCTGTAATTTTTAGAGATGTTTTTTCTAAAGTTTCAGATAATAAATAATTAAGAAAAAGCTTAGTTTCTAATGATGAAAATATATCTAAAAAATTTAAGTTTAATTCAATAAAATATTCATTTTTTCTTAATAGATAATCATTCTTTACATTTTTGAATTTATCAAGATAGCTTGAATATTTAATATCAGATATCCTCTTTATTTTTTTAAGTCTGGTAAAATAAGATTCATCATATCTATTATTATTGATTAAAAATCTTGTTTTATTTCTCTTGAATTTTATATCGTGATTTGATTGATCTTCAATCCATTCTAGATTATATAATTTAGCAAATTTATAGATTTCTCTTTTATTTGTATCGAGCAATGGCCTATAAAGATGATTGGTAATAGACCTAATACCTTGTCGTGAAATCCAATTTGAATTATCAACATCTTTCATGATAAGAGTCTCTAATTGATCATTGTAATTATGTGCAGTTAATGCAATATCATAATTATGAGCACTAAATAAATTTATTATTTCATTGTATCTAACTTTTCTGGCATTATGTTCAAAATTACCATTATCTATTTTTGTACTTAACAGATGAAGTTTTAAATCATATTTTAATGATATTTTTTTACATAGTAATTGTGCATCATCTGATTTGTTGTGAAAATTATAATTAGCATGAAATAGCGAAACATTTAATTTTTTATTAATTTTTTTTATTTTTAATAAAATTTTTAATAAAACGATACTATCTACACCTCCAGATATGGATAGTAAAATATTATCTATTTTATTAACAATAAAAAAATTATTTATTTCATTAATTTTAGACTTCATCAAAAAATAAAGGCTTTAAACATTGAATTTTATCTTCGTATGAATTTGGATAAAGAAACCATTCAGCTATTGAAATGGAACTAAGTATTGAATTTCCATCTTGTGGAGTAAAGCTAAATCCTGTAATTTCATTATCATTAACCATTGCAAGAGATGGAACGGGAATCACAACTTGATTTAAAATTCTTCCGAAATGTCCATGATCTCTACCAAAAGAAAAAACTTCGTTAGCATTAATTTTATCAGTTAAGGCAATTCTATCATTTTTTTCTAGCTTATCAATAACCTTTGTAATGGAAGTTTTATTTTTAACCTTTAGAGAAAAATGAGAAATATGCATGTATTGTGAATTCACTTTCATAGCTGATGAATATAAATTAAGGTCTAAGCCTAGTGTATTAAATAACTTATGAGCATCTTCTGCATGGTGAGTACCAAATCTTGGGCTTCCATGAGAGCCAACTTGAGGTGAAGGAACAAAACTTGATGTCTGACTTAAATCATTAGATCTTCTGATTAAAGTAAATTTACCTTCAATTAAATTATCCTCACCTTCATCTAAAGCAAGTGTTTTAACGATTGTAGATAAATTATGAGTATTGCAAGAAACTATTTGAATATACTTATCATCCCCAACTTTTAGTGAACTATCATTAATTCCTCTTGCATATCGCTTTCCAAATCCAGATTCAGAACCCTGTGCAACAAAACCTAAGGTATTTTTTTCATATTTTTGATAATACTTATTTTTATTCATATGCCCAAAGCCCTTAGGAGTACAATCTATAACAACGGATGCTCTTGATATTGCTTCTTCGGTATTAAAGTCAGGAATTAAACCTATATCATTAAAACCATCAAATTTTTCTTCATGGGTGGTTAAGCGTGCACCTCTTTTCTTTATTAAATTAAGAACTTTTGATCTATCGGTAGTTAATGGAGTATTTTTATGAAATGTTACCTCATCAATGCCAAGATCATCTTTAAAATCACACAATAAACCAATCAAAGGCTCACCAATAGTTCCAGTGCCAACAACATGAACAATTTTCCTAGACATTATTTCTCCTTTTATATTGATAGTCAACCGAATTCATTAAATATTTTTTTAATTTTTTAAATCCACTTTCATTATATAAAGCTATTTGATTATTAGCTTCAGTACCGTTATCAAGTATATCTTCTACAGACTTTAAAACATGTAGATTTCCAAAATAATTCAAAGAATCCTTACAATAAGCAATCATTTTATTTATCATATTATTCATTGATATTAGTTTATTATCATAGGGATCTATAATTGTACAAGAGAAATTCTTAGATGATGCTTTCCATAAGGCATCTGTTAGATATTCATAACAATAATCATGGTCATAATCTCTGTTTACAACTATTGTTCTGACAAGTGCCTGAACTAATGCAATAATCATCTCTGTTTTTTCGAAAGACCTTTGTACATCACAAACTCTAAATTCAATTGTATTATAATCATAGTGGGGTCTGATTTTCCACCATATTTGCCGAGGCTTTGAAATGGTTTTTGTTTCGATATATTTATTTATTAAATCTTCATAATCATTAAAGGATTTTATAAAAGTAGGGATTTCAGTTCTAGGAAATAATCCAAACTGGAATGTTCTTGACGATAACATACCTGTGTTTTCACCTTCAAAGAAAGGTGAATTTGTTGATAGAGCAAGCATAGGAGCAATCCATCTTCTTAGCGTATTGGTTACCTTTACTAATTTATCTTTATCATCTAAACCTATATGCACATGAATTGAAAAAGTTATATTTTTTGTAGCATAATATTTTAATTGATCAGATACCCAATTATAAGAATTATTTACAACAAACTCCTGATTATTTGTTTTAGCTGTAGGATGAGTTCCACTAATTCCTATTCTAAAATTATTTTTTAGTGCAATATCATTTATAGTATTTCTCAATAGTGAAACTTCAGACATACATTCATTAACATCAGTATGGACACTTGTATTTGATTCAAATTCTGATAAGATTAATTCATAGCTGTACCTATCGAGCATTTTCTTAGGTAAGACATCCATTAATAAATTAGCTTTATTTGATAAATCACCCGCATTATCACATAGCATGTATTCTTCTTCTACACCAATTGAGTAATTACTGCTCATATTACCGACTTCTCCTGCCATTCACCAAATACGTTCTTCATTGATTCAACAATTTCACCTAAAGTTGCATACTCTAATACAGCATCAATAATGGGATTTAGTAAGTTTTTATCAGATTTAGATGCTTTCTCAATATTATCAAGCTTAGATTTAACCAAATCATTATTTCTGCTCAAACGTAATTTTTTTAACAAATCTACTTGTATATTTTCTACTTTTTTTGATATTTTCAAAATTGGTATAGTTATTTTTTCATCTTCATTAATATAATCATTCATACCAACAATTACTCTTTCATTATTATCAATTTTTTCATTCAAATCAGCTGATGAATCTGCTATTTCTTTTTGTAAAAAACCTGATTCAATACAATCAATCACACCACCCAAATCTTTAATTTTGTCAAAATAACTCAATACATCCTCTTCCATTTTTTGAGTAAGCTCCTCAACATACCATGACCCACCAAGTGGATCTGCTACATTAGAAACACCAGTTTCATAAGCTAAAACCTGCTGTGTTCTCAGTGCAATTTCAGCAGCTTTCTCTGATGGTAGTGCTAAAGTTTCATCCATTGAATTTGTGTGTAAGGATTGAGTTCCTCCCAAAACAGCAGATAAAGCCTGAAAAGATGTTCTTGTAATATTATTTTCTGGTTGCTGTGCTGTTAAAGAACATCCCGCTGTCTGTGTATGAAACCTTAACTTAAGTGATTTAGGGTTTTTAGCTTTATATTTATTTTTCATTATATTTGACCAAATTTTTCTAGCTGCTCTATATTTTGCAATTTCTTCAAAAAAATCTGAATGTGCATTAAAGAAAAAAGATAATCGAGGTGCAAAATCATCAACATCTAACCCTGCTTTAATACAATGCTCAACATATGTAAAACCATTTGCTAAGGTAAAAGCTAGCTCTTGCTGTGCCGTAGAACCTGCTTCTCTAATATGGTACCCACTAATTGAAATTGTATTATAGTTAGGTAAATTATCTTTACAATATGAAACCATATCTGTGATAATTCTCATAGATTCTTTTGGTGGATATATCCACTCTTTTTGAGCAATATATTCTTTAAGGATATCATTTTGCAAAGTTCCATTAAGAAGAGATAAGTCATTTTTTCTTTTGATTGCCAAAGCAACATAAAAAGCAAATATTACTACAGCTGGTCCATTTATTGTCATAGATACGCTAACTTTAGTTAAATCTATTCCATCAAATAAACACTCCATATCTTTTAAATTTGAAATAGATACGCCGCAATGTCCAACTTCGCCTAATGAAAAATCATGATCAGGATCATAACCCATTAAGGTTGGCATATCAAAAGCAACAGATAGGCCTGTTTGACCTTGTTTTAATAAAAATTTAAATCTTTTATTTGTTTCTTGAGGTTTTCCAAAACCTGCAAACTGACGCATTGTCCATAATTTTCCTCTATACATATTGCTATGTATTCCTCTAGTATATGGGTAATCACCAGGATCACTTAACTTATTCTTATAATTAGAATCTTTTGATTTAGGATAATAAAAATTTTTATTCTTTTTTCCTGATAAGGTTTCAAATCTTCTATTATTTTTTTTTGACATTATATATTTTCTTTTAAAACTTCTAAAATTGAGTTTGTGTCCAGTCCTTCTTCTTTAAATAACTGAGAATTATTTCCATGATTTGAAAAATGATCATTGATACCAATCATTTTGATAGGTTTTAAAATATTATTCTTTGAAAAATACTCTAGAATTGAGGAACCAAAACCTCCTCTAATCATACCTTCCTCAATAGTAACAAAACAATCGTGTTTAATAACTAATTCATTAAGCATAATAATATCAATAGGTTTTATAAACCTACAATTAACTATCGTAATTTTAACATTTAATTCATCTTCTAAGATTTTTGATGCAGATATAGCATTATCAATCATTCTACCAAAAGTTAGAACACAAATTTTTGAATCATTATTTTTTATATATTCCCATGTTCCAACTTTTATTTCCTCAAAATCATGCTCTTCATTAAAAATAGTGTTATCTTTTGGATATCTAACAGTTAATAATAATTTATTTTTTATTGCTGTATAAATTATATTCATAAATTCAGATCCATCTTTTGGAGCTGTTATTGAAAGTCCAGGTATTGATGATAAGAAGTTTATGTCAAAAACACCATGATGTGTCGGTCCATCATTTCCAACAAGCCCTGCCCTATCCATACATATCAAACCAGGTAATTTCTGTAATGCAAAATCATGCAACAAACAATCATATGCTCTTTGCATAAATGTTGAATAAATTGCAATTACTGGCATTTTACCATCGGCAGACAAACCAGCCCCATATGTAATTGCATGCTCTTCAGCTATTCCAACATCAATATATCGTTCTTTATATTTTGAATAATATTCTCCAAGACCTGTACCGATACCCATAGCTGCAGTAATACATTCAAAATCATACGATTCAGCTAATTTTGTTAATGTTTTTCCAAGTAATTTAGAGTATGAAATTTTATTTTTTTCTGCCTTTGAAATATTTGAGGTACCAGATAAGCTATAATATTTTACAGCATCTTTATCTCCAATATTAATACCTTTAGATTTATTAGTATGCACATGCAGCAAAACAGGAGTATTCATTTCTTTAATGGAATTAAATACAGTAATCATATTTTCAATATCATGACCGTCTATTGGACCAATATACCTCAAACCTAATTCCTCAAATAGAATACCAGGTGTTAAATAAGCTTTTAAACTGCCTTCCGTTTTTTTTATAATTTTTTTTATCGGATTAGAAAATGTTGGAATTTTACCAGTAAGATTCCAAATATCTTTTCTAAGCTTATTATAAGTGGGATTTGTAACAATTCTAGTTAAATATTTTGAAAGGGCTCCCACGCTTTCCGATATTGAATATGAATTATCATTTAGAACAACGGTCAACTGAGTTTTATGAAAGCCTAAATTATTCAAACCCTCATATGCTAAACCACCTGTCATTGCACCATCGCCAATGATAGATACAATTTGATGGCTTTTATTATCCTTATCCCTTGAATGAGCATAGCCTAAACCAGCTGAGATTGAGGTGCTTGCATGACCAGCACCAAAACTATCATACTCACTTTCATCAATTTTCAGAAAACCACTTATTCCATTATACTGCCTAATATTTTTGAATTCTTTTTTTCTTCCAGTTAATATTTTATGTGCATAAGCTTGATGTCCCACATCCCAAATTAATTTGTCAATAGGAGTATTATAAACATAATGCAATGCAATTGTCAAATCAATCGCTCCAATTGGAGAAGAATAATGACCACCTTTTTCAGATACAACATCATGTATATAATTTGAAACATCAACCGATAATAGATTTAAATCTTCAATAGAAAGTTTTTTAATATCGTCAGGTTTGTTTATTTTGTCTAAAATTTTATACATTTTCATTTACCATATTAATAAAATATTTATGTATTGAGGTATCTGAAAATAATTCTGAGTGAAATGAAGATACAAGAATATTTTTTTGTCTAACAAGAACTGGGTTGTCATTATAAATTGATAAAATGTTAATTTTTTCTGACAGACACTTTAACTTTGGAGCTCTAATAAAAGAGACTTTTATTGGCTTATTTAAAAAGTTAATATTAATTTTTTTTGTAAAAGAATTAACCTGTCTACCATAAAAATTTCTGAAACTTTTAATATTAATTAATTTCAAGGGTTTAATTTTCTTATCATCACATTTTTCAGATAAAAGAATTGCTCCAGCACATGAACCATAAATACAATGATTTTTTGAAAAGTTTTTAATTTTCCTATATAGATTGAACTTATTCATCAATAGCGATAACACCGTAGATTCACCTCCAGGAATAATCAACCCATTAATAAAATCAAAATCAGAAGATTTTTTAACTAGTATATTTTTAACATTTAACTTAGCTAGCATTTTTATATGCAGTGAAAAATCTCCTTGAAGTGCTAAAACACCAATAGTCATTACCAGCCTCTTTTTTGTAAAAGTTGATCTTCAGGAATTTCAGAAATATCTAAACCTTCCATAGCTTTTTTAAGTCCTGTAGAAACTTTACATACAACAGCAGGGTCGTTATAGAATGTTGTTGCTTCTACAACAGCATTTGCCATTCCTTCAGGATCTTTAGCCTTAAATATACCAGAACCAACAAATACAGATTGAGCTCCTAATTGCATCATTAATGAAGCATCTGCTGGCGTTGCTATTCCACCAGCACTAAAGTTAGGAACAGGTAGAGATTTTTTATCTTTTGTTAATTTAAGCATTTCATAAGATGCATTTATTTCTTTACCATAGATTTTAAGCTCTTTATCTGATAAGGTTAGAATATACTTAATCTCACTTACAATAGTTTTCATATGTGTGACTGCTTCAACAATATTACCTGAACCTGCCTCTCCTTTTGTTCTAATCATAGCAGCACCCTCATCTATTCTCCTAAGAGCTTCTCCTAAATTTCTTGCACCACAAACAAAAGGGACTTTAAAATCATGTTTGAAAATATGACTAGCATTATCAGCCGGAGTTAGAACCTCGCTTTCATCAATAAAATCAACCTCTAATGTCTCTAAAACCTGAGCTTCAGCAAAATGACCTATTCTACACTTTGCCATGACTGGAATTGATACACAATCTTGAATTTCTTTAATCATTTTTGGATCTGACATACGTGAAACTCCTCCGTCTGCTCTAATATCAGAGGGTATTCTCTCTAATGCCATTACAGCGCAAGCTCCTGCATTTTCAGCAATTTTCGCTTGAGCTGAGTTAGTTACATCCATTATTACTCCACCCTTGAGCATCTCAGCTAAACCAACTTTTAATTCAAACTTATTTTTTTTCATATTCTGTTTCCTATTCTTTCGATTTTATTTTTTATACTATTTATTAAGTAATCAGGTGTAGAAGCACCAGCACTAATTCCAACGCTTTTGCAGTCAGTAAACCACTTATCATTTAACTCACTTTCATCTGTAACTTGAAATGTATTATCATTTAAATCTTTAGATAATGAAGTAAGCCTCATTGAGTTTGCACTTGTAAATGAACCGATTATAATCATTATATCTACAATTTTAGCTAAATCTTTTATTTGTTCTTGGTTTCTTTTAGTCGGATAACATATTGTATTTACAAACCTTAAATCAAAAATTTTAGTCATTAATATTGATATAATTTCCTGGACATTTTCTATGGCTTGTGTAGATTGACAAACAATACCAGCTTTTCTAATTCTTTTTAACTTTTTAGCTTCTTGAGGGTTAGATATTACAATAGTTTTTTTTGCTTGGTCAGCAATAGCAACAACTTCATCATGACCATGATCTCCAATAACTATAATTTTTCTACCTTCATTAGATAAATTCCTAACGTCTTGATGTATTTTATGAACAAGTGGGCAAGTCGCATCCTTAATATTCAAAGATAAACGTTGAGCTTCTTCCCAAATATCATTTTTTGTACCATGAGCTCTAAATAATACTGTACCATTTTCTGGGACATCTTTTAAAGATTTAACTACTTTAGCTCCAGCATAACTTAAATCATCTACTACTTTTTCATTATGAACTATGTCTCCAAGCATATATACTTCACCTTCTTTTTCTGCAATATTATTAGCTAAATCAACAGCATCTCTAACACCGAAACAATAACCTGCATTTTTGGCAATAATAATTTTCATTTATAGCTTAGGTAAGGTTATACCGGTTTGAGATTGATACTTACCAGATTTATCTTTATAAGAAATCGCACAATCTTCATCAGATTCGAAAAATATAACTTGACATAGCCCTTCATTTGAATAAATTTTTGCTGGTAAAGGTGTAGTATTAGAAATTTCCAATGTAACATATCCTTCCCATTCTGGCTCAAAAGGCGTAACATTAACAATAATACCACACCTTGCATAGGTAGATTTACCTAAACATATAGTTAAAACATTTCTTGGTATTTTAAAATATTCTATACTCCTTGCGAGGGCAAAACTATTTGCTGGCACTACACATACATCACCTTTGAAATTAACAAATGATTTATCATCAAATTTTTTAGGATCAATAATACTATTATTTACATTTGTAAAAATTTTATATTCATCTGAAACTCTGATATCATATCCATATGAGGATAATCCGTAGGATACAACATCTTGTCTAATATTGCTTTCAACAAACGGTTTAATCATATTTTCATCCTTAGACATTTTTTTTATCCACTTATCAGATTTAATTGACATTTATTTTTCCTTTAATTTTTTTTAAAATTTTATTTTCTATATCAATAGCGCTTAAATTATTAACATTCGCCCCAGCAGCAAGTTTATGACCACCACCACCAAAAGACTTAGCAATATCGTTTATTATATACTTACCTCTCGATCTAAAATTGATTCTATAAGAATGGTCCTGCTCAATTATGCAATAAGATATTTGAACACCATCTATTGATCTGAAAAAATCAGTAAAACCTTCTACATGCTCGTAATTTGCACCAGCTTTATTTTGAATTTCTTTTGAAATTATTACACCACAAACTAAATTGCTAAAATTAAACTTAAGATTTTTTATTGATTCTGATAATAAATTGATTTGTTTTAGACTACGTCTTTCATAAATCTTCTCATAAACATCATAAGGTTTTACGCCATTATCTAATAGAAATCCAGCCATTTTATGACTTTCAGAATCTGTAGAATTGTAACGAAAAGAACCTGTATCAGTTATTAATGCAGAGTACAGCGCATCTAATGATATTTGATTATAACTTTTATAATTGGAATGTTCCAAAAATGACCATACCATATTACCAGTTGAAGCAAAATTAATATCTACCAAAACTAAATCAAAAAAATCTGAATTATACGGATGGTGATCTATTATAACAGAGTATATATTATTTACTTTAATTTGAGTGCTAAGCTCGTTCATTCTTCTGTAATCACCAATATCAAAAGCTATTGCAGTATCAACATCTTTGATCCACTCAGAATGATTATTCTTATCCCATACTTCAATCACATTATCAGGATCTAAAAAAGTCAAATAATCAGGAGTTTTTGAAGAGTTTAATATTCTACAATCTATATTTTTACTTTTTAAATAATAATACATTGCCAATTCAGATCCTAGACCATCTGCATCAGGATTAACATGAGTAGTTAAAAAAACTTTTTTACTACTTTTAATAATTTTATCTAATAAGTTCCAATTAAGCATATAGTTCTAGAAAAAAATAAGTGAATAGAATAACAGTACGGGAACAAGGAAAATAATCGACCATAACATAAATCCAAAGAAACTTGGCATATTAATTTTATTTTCTTCAGCAATAGATTTAACCATAAAATTTGGTGCATTACCTATGTAAGACATAGCTCCCATAAACACGGCACCAGCAGATATCGCAAGCAGAGTTCTACTGCCCTCATTCATGAGGAAAACTGGGTCACCTCCTGCAGTATTAAAAAAGACTAAATATGTTGGTGCATTATCTAGAAAACTAGACAATCCACCTGTAACCCAAAAGTACATAATATTTATATTGTTTCCATTTGAATCAGTCAATAGATTGACAATAGGAGCAAGTGGACCCTCACTTCCTGCTTTAAGCATTGAGATTGCAGGCACCATTGTTATAAAAATAGTAGCAAATAATTTAAAAACTTCTTTAACAGGTTCCCATGTAAAGTCATTTTCACTCCTAATATATTCAGGTGTGATTTTTAAAGAAATTAATGAAATAATAAGTAATGAACTTACTTGAAAAAATGTACCATAAGTCATCATGCATTCTCCACCATACTCAATAAACCAATTTAATTTATTTGATGGGTCAGATCTCCATACACCACTTACTACTACAGATAATATAATAAAGACAATTAGAATTAAATTATATTTACCATCAATTTTTAAGTTTATATTACTATTGTTAAAATTCAAGTTCTCTTTTTTATACAAATACATATCAAATATAAAGAAAATTATTAGTAATGGAATTGAAACAGAAATCATTGGTAAAAATAAATTGGTTGTTGTCCAGAAAAAATCAATACCTTTTAAAAAACCTAAAAATAATGGTGGATCACCCAAAGGAGTTAAAGCCCCTCCTATATTAGAAACTAAAAAAATAAAAAATACGAAAATATGAACTTTATTTTTTCTTTCTTTATTCGACTTGATTAAAGGTCTTATTAATAGCATTGATGCTCCAGTAGTACCCATCCATGATGCAAGAACAGTTCCAATAAGGAGAATAAAAGTATTAAGAAATGGTGTGCCTTTCATATTACCGGAAATCAAAACACCACCAGAGACAGTAAATAATGCAATTAAAATAACGATAAAGGGAAGAAACTCTTTCAAATAGACCTCAAGCAAATAAAACTTTAGGGGTTCTAATCCAAAGTAAAAAAGAAAAGATAAAATAAAAGTTAATCCCCAAAAACCTGATATTTTACCATAATTTTTATGCCAGAATTTGGAATTAATTAACGGTATAATAGCAATCGAAAACAAAATCCCAATAAAAGGTATAATCCACAGTAAACTAATACTTGAGCCATCAATGTGTAAATTCTCATGTAAATGTTCATGTAAGTGAGAATTGCTATAATCTGTAGCGATTAAAAAACCAAAGAAACATATGAATAATATATATTTAATAACTTGCATTTATTTGAATAGAAACTAACACCATAAATTTAGTAATATTTAGCATGATTCTAACAGTATTTATTGCTACTATTTTATTATTGTTTATATTTTTACTAATGAGCATTGGATATCTTTTTAATAACAAGGGAATAAAAACAACTTGTGGTACCACTGATAATCCTTGCACTTGCTCATTAATAGAAAAATTTAAGTGTTCAAATAGTTAACTCAATTTATAAAGTCATCGAATCCTTTACTTTTAATTATCCTCTCATTTCCATTTTCATTAACAAACAAAAGACATTCCACATTATCTAAAGAATTAATAAGCTTAATTCCATCATTATATGGCATTACCATCAAAATTGTAGCAATAACATCGGAGTCGGTGCAACTTTCAGAAATGACACTGGCACTCAAGACTTTGTTATCAATGGGAAAACCTGTTCTTGGATTTAAAATATGTGAGTATTTAACACCATTATAGATTGTATAGTTGTTATAGTTACCGGATGTAGCTATAGATAAATCTGAAATTTTAGTTTTTATCAATTCATATTCACTTAGAGGATTAATAATACCTATCACCCAATCATTATTGTAATTTTTACCTTTACATCTAACTTCACCTCCTATTTCGACCATAAAGTTTTCAAACCCTTCATTAATTAAAAGTTCAGAAATTTGATCTACAACATAACCTTTAGCAATTGAGCTTAAATCAATAAAAGTATCATTATTATAGATAAAAAGTTCATTATTTTTAATAGAAATATTTTTATATGATACACTTCTTAATAATTGATTGATTTCAACAATGTCAGGTATTGAATTTCGAAAAGTTGGTCCAAAGCCCCATAAATCAACTAGTGGATATACCGTAGGATCATATAATCCTTCTGATAAATTTGAATAATAAAGTGACTTGCTAATTATAAAACCTAACTCATTTGAAACAATGAATTTACTTTGGTCTGAAAAATTTATATTACTTAGCTCAGAGTTGATATCATAAGTTGAAAAAACTGAGTTTAAATAAAATAATTTATCCTCAATTTTTTTCTTCAAGTAATTATCTTGTATATATTTGTTGTTATTAATTTTAATACTATAGGTAGTTCCCATAGTAGGACCTGAGATTGCAATATCAGATTTAGAACAAGAAGTTAGTAATAGAAAGAAGAATAGTAAAGTATAAGATAATAAGAATAATTTATTTTTAGCCACCAAAATCATCAAAATCAATCATCTCATTATCAACACCTAGATCATCAAGCATTTTAGATACTGCTGAGTTCATCATTGGTGGACCACACATATAGTATTCAATTTCAGTTGGATCATCATGTTTACTTAAATAATTATCAAGAACAATTTGATGAATAAAGCCTTTGTATCCATCCCAATTATCTTCTGGCGTAGGGTCAGACAATGCAACATTATAACTAAAATTTGGAAATTTTTCCGCAATTTTTTTAAAATGATTATCATAAAACATTTCTCGTTTTGACCTTGCTCCATACCAATAAGAAACTTTTCTTCCTGTTTTCAATGTATGAAATAAGTGAAATAAATGTGACCTAAGTGGAGCCATTCCCGCACCACCGCCTATATATACCATTTCTCTATCAGTATCTTTGATAAAAAAGTCTCCATAAGGTCCTGATATAACAACCTTATCACCAGGTTTTAAATTAAAAATGTATGATGAAGCAATACCAGGAGGAGCATCCCATTTATTTGGAGGAGGATGAGCTATTCTAACATTCAACATTACAATATTCCCTTCAGCTGGATGATTAGCCATAGAATAAGCTCTAAACTCTTCAGGATTGTTGTTCTGAGCCTTTAAATCCCACATTTTAAATTTATCCCAGTCTTCTCTATATTCTGTTTCGACTTCAAATTCTGAAAATTTTAATTCGTATTCTGGTATATCTATTTGAATATAACCACCAGACTCAAAATCCAAGCTTTCTCCTTCAGGGAGTTCTAATACTAACTCTTTAATAAAGGTGGCTACATTATAATTACTTTTAACTGTACATTCCCATTTTTTAATATTAAAAATTTCATCAGGAATTTTTACCTCCATATCACCCTTTACTTTTACCTGACATGCAAGTCTGTAATTATCTTTAATCTCTGATCTAGAAAAGTGAGAAACTTCAGTTGGTAATATATCACCACCACCACTTAGAACTTGACATTTACATTGAGAGCATGTACCTCCACCTCCACATGCTGATGGTATAAAGATACTTTGATTTGATAAAGAGGATAATAATGAACCTCCAGGTTTAACAGTGGGTGATTTCTCATTATCTCCATTTATTAATATCTTAGCATCACCTTGAGGAAGTAATTTTTTTTCAGCAATACTTAACATTAATACTAATAAAAGTATAATTAAAGAAAAAACTAAGACAGAAGCTATAGAGGTTGTCAATATCATAGCTGAATTCCTGAAAATGCAAGATATGCCATTGATAAAAGGCCTGTTAGTATCATGGTTATTCCTAACCCTTTTAATCCATCTGGCACATTAGAATATCTTAACTTAAAGCGTATAGCTGCCATTGTAACTATAGCTAAATAAAAACCAACACCAGAACTTAGGCCAAATACTACGGATTCACCAAAAGTATAACCTCTTTCATTCATAAAAATAGAAGCACCAAGAATCGAGCAATTTACTGTAATAAGTGGAAGAAAAATACCAAGTGAGTTATAAAGTGTTGGACTAAATTTATCAATAAACATTTCAACAAATTGAACTAGGGCTGCGATTGTTGCAATAAAACATAGTATTCTAAGAAAATCTAAATTTACTTGAGATAATGCCTCAATTCCTGTCCAAGATAATGCTCCATCTTTTAATAAATAAGTATTAATAAACCAATTAAGAGGAACAGTTAAGCCATTAACAAAAATAACTGCCTTACCCATTCCCTTAGATGCTTCAACATTTTTAGATATTGCTAAAAAAGAGCACATTCCTAAAAAATATGCAAGAAGTATATTTTCTATAAAAATAGACTTAGTTGCTAAACTCAGATAATGAACTATCAATTCCATACTATTCTTCTACAACAGATGTTAATGAGCGCTGTGCCCATATAATTAAACCTAATATAATAAATGCACCTGGTGCTAAAATCATTAGACCATTATTAAAAGATTCTGGAAAAACTCGCAAATCAAAGACTGTTCCAAACCCAAATAATTCTCTAAAAAAAGCAACTAAAATTAGCATTATACCATAACCCAACCCATTACCTAAACCATCATAAAAAGAATCTTTAATATTATTTTGCATCGCAAAAGCATCTGCTCTTCCCATTACAATACAGTTGGTAACAATTAAGGCAATAAATACAGATAAAGACTTGCTTAAATCATACATATAGGCTGCTAAAGCTTTATCAATTAAAGTAACAAGTGTAGATATTACAGTTAGTTGGACAATAATCCTTATGCTTGATGGTATATAATTTCTTAACATGGATATAATAATATTAGACATTGTAACAACAAATGTTAAAGCAAAAGTCATAACAAGGGCTTGCTCTAATTTTACAGTAACTGCAAGAGCTGAACAAATACCTAGTACTTGTCTACTAATAGGATTATTGTCAATAAGAGGATCTAAAAATATTTTCTTATTCATCTTTTATCCTTGAAATAATTTTCATACCTCATTAAATCTCTCTTTAATAGAATTTCTACTCCCCGACTAGTAATTGTAGCACCACTTATACCATTGACCTCATAAAGATCAGATTCTTTAGCCTGTCCTGCTTTAGCTACTTTAATAGATTCTATTTTATTATTTGAATAAATTTCTTTTCCAATAAAGCTGGATTTAAACCAATCTTTTGTTATCTCTGCACCTAAACCAGGAGTTTCACCATGCTGATAAAAAGTAATTCCTTTTACAGTAGAATAATTATTGCTATCAATAGCGAAATAACCATAAAGAGATGACCATAAGCCTTTACCAGAAACTGGTAATATAAAAGCACTCATTGAATTTGATAAAAAAGCAGGCAAGTATTCTTTATTATTTATAAAATATTTTAATTCTCCCGATATATTATCTTCTACAATGTCAAATTGCTCATGGTCTATATTTGATAAAACTTTTCCATCAAGATCTATTGTTAATTCCTTAATGTTATCATTAAAAGATATTATAATTTCATCTGTAGATAAAACATTGGTATCAATACCGATTGCTTGTAATAGATTTTTCTTTTTATCGAGCTGTTTATTAAATAATGTTTTTTCTTTTAAGCCTTCCGAAAAAAGAGAAAGCAATAAGCTCGATACAAAAGTTATTGATAATATAAATACATATTTATTTTTCATATAGAATCTCACGTTTACTAATATGTTTTTGAATTACATTATAATCAAAAAGTGGAGCAAAAGCATTTGCAAACAATATAGCAAGCATCATACCTTCTGGATAGGCTGGATTAATACATCTTATAATAACAACCATAAAACCTATAAGTAATCCATAATACCATCTACCTGTATTTGTCTGTGCACTTGAAACAGGATCAGTAGCCATAAATACCATCCCAAAAGCAAAGCTACCCATTACAAAATGAAAAATAGGTGTTATATCTAACATAGGACTTGTTCCATCTATTCTACCAATTTGATTTAACATCAATGATGTTAAAACCATGCCAATACAAGTAGCTAGCATTACTCTCCAGCTTCCAATCTTTGTTATAATTAAAATAAATGCACCAATTAGAACAGCAAGAGTTGATGTCTCACCTAATGATCCAGGTATAAAACCAAAAAACATATCATACCAAGAATATGAAAGAGGCAAACTCGATGATGTTTCAAGTAGAGGAGTTGCTTTTGATAATCCATCTGCTGGATAAATCCAAGGTACATTACCTGACATTTTTGATGGATAAGCAAAAAATAAAAATGCTCTAGCTGTCAACGCTGGATTAAAAATATTATAACCTGTTCCACCAAAAATTTCTTTACCTATAACAACACCAAATATTGTAGCTAAAGCAAGCATCCATAAAGGAACAGTAGGAGGCATTGTTAATGGAATAAGGAATCCTGTAACAAGAAAACCTTCAT
The DNA here is from genome assembly GCA_965659495.1 of uncultured bacterium. Lineage (GTDB taxonomy): Bacteria > Fidelibacterota > Marinisomatia > SCGC-AAA003-L08 > D37C17. The sequence continues at coordinate 22,725 of CBFHVR010000026.1, read as the reverse complement.
TAATTTCGTGCTTTCTAACAACAGCGAATAAAGCTTCAAATAAACCACCTGCTGCAAAAACAACTAAATACATAGGTAGCACACGGTATAGACCAAAAATAAAACAATCAATAAAAGATGATGAAAGGTTATCTGGAGATTGAAGGCCAACATTATAGGTACCAAAAATGAATGAAGGTAATAACGCTAATACTACAATAATCATTGTTCTTTTTAAATCAATTGAATCTCTCACATATGGAGCATTTAAAGTCTGAGTATTTTTTGAATATAAAAAGGTATCCAAAGCATCATGCAAAGGATGGAATTTCTTAATATTTTTATTACTAAGAATTTTTGATTCTATATTATCAAGTAACTTTCTAAGCATTACATCTCTTCCATTATAAATTCTAAACCATCTTCAATAATCGAAGAAACTTCGACTTTCGACTGACATATAAATGAGCAAAGAGCAAAATCTTCAGGTGATGCCTCATAAATTCCTAATTTTTCCATCATATCAATATCTTTACAAAGTATACTTTTGACTAAATATTCAGAAAATATATTCATAGGCAAAACGGAATCCCAATTGCCCATAGGAATTATAGTTCTAACGCTCCCATTTAAATGGGTGTTTAGTTTTGATTTGTTATTTGATATTAATCTTGATAAAAATGTTCTAGTAAGGGAGTATTTAGCTAAACCAGGTCTAAGCCATCCTAAAAATTCTCTCTTTTTAGACATCTTAATTACTGATAAGACCTCATCATAATAATCTGAAGACTTATTTTTTTCTATTTCATGACCATTTAGGACGTCGCCAGAAATACATCTTCCATAATCTGAAGAAAACTTAATAATTTTTTCTATAGGCGTTCCAATTATAGCTTTGTAATATGCAGGATTTTCTATACCATTTCCACCTGCAGAATAATACTTAAAATTTAAATATTTTTTATAGGTAAAATAAAAACCTATTCTATTTAAATCTTGCATAGAAAGATACCATCTGGTATCATTTGCATTTTTAATTGGATCGATATGATGAATTTGGATACCAACATTACCTGATGGATGCAATTTATTTAATGAATAAAAATTTACATTATTCAATTTTGAAAATTGAGAGACATCAGAAATACCCATATTTATATCGCAATTAAATATTTCTTTCAAAATATCAATTCCTTTTTGCAGGCAATTATCTACATTATTAAAAAGAAAATCATTGTCGACAGCAAAAGGTTCTGTGGGAACTGAAGATATAAAAAATGACTTAGGAGATTTTTCTGAATCAGGAATTTTAGAAAATGGTTTTTGTCTAATTAAAGACCATAAGCCAGTCTTTAACAATGTTTCTCTAGAAACTTTTGTATCAATATTTAATTCTGTATATTTATTATCATTTTTAATTATTAATGATTCAACTGACCTTCTATTTCCATAAACAATATCTGAAACCATACCAGAAACAGAAGATACAAACATAACTTTCTTATTTTTCTTATCAAAAAAAATAGGACTTCCAATCTGAACTTTATCATTTATTTTAACCATTAATTTTGTTTTAAAAGATTTTATTCTTGATGGATGAAAAGATATGAAATCTGGATTGCCAGCATCAATTATTTTATGATCAGGATTACCTGATATTTTTAAATTATGTCCCTTTTTGATTTTTATTGATTTCATTTATTTCTATTTGTTCTTCTTTTAAGATGTCTATCCTTGGCTCTTTCATATCTTCTTTTTTCGTCGTTAGTTTCAGGACTAATTTTAGGTATTGATGAAGGTTTATTATTTTTATCAATAGCAACAAATGTTAGGTATGCTGTAGCCGTGTGACTCATCTCTCCTGTCAGAGGACTTTCTGCATCAATTCTAACACCTATTTCCATGGAAGTTTTGTGAGCATAGTTGACAGAAGATTTAAGAATTAAAATATCACCTTTTTTTGCAGGAGCAAGAAAATCCAATCTATCAACAGAAGCTGTAACAACAGGTTGCCTAGCATGCTTGTATGCTGACATTGCAGCGCAAATATCCATTAAACACATAACCCTACCACCGTGAACATTATCCAGAACATTAGTATCATTAGGAAGCACTAATTCATGCATAATAACTTGTGATTCTTTTATAGATTTTTCCATTAAAGATTAAATATACTTTCTATATATTTATATAATCCTGACCAGTAAAAATAAAATAAAATATTTTGTGATGATAAGACTACAATAGACCAAAAAATAACAGGGTGTGGTTCTTTGTATTCTTTATTATCATCTTCAAAAAAATACATTGATTTTACAATTTTAAAATAATAATAAAGTGATACAACACTGTTTAGAATAGCTATAATGCCAAGCCAATAATATTCTTGGTCAAAGAAAAGTCCTCTAAATAAATATACTTTACCAATGAATCCAGAAGTTGGAGGTAACCCTGCTAGAGAAACCATATTTAAAACCATAAAAGCAGATAAAACAGGCGCTTTAAAGGCAATTCCCTTCCAATCATCTATAGTCTCAGCATTGTAATTGTTTGACATATAAATAACCATATAAAATGAAGAAAGATTCATAAATGAATACATAAGCAAATAAAAAGAGATACCACTTAAAGCAACAGGAGTTAATGTACAAACAGCCATTAACATAAATCCAACATGAGATATTGTAGAATAAGCAAGCATTCTCTTAACATTTTCTTGTCTAAGGGCTAAAACATTACCAACTGTCATGGTAAATCCAGATAATATAGCAAGTAAAAAAGGCCAATTTATATTAAGTATAGGTTCTGTTGAAGAAAATTCACCACCATCTGTGAATAAATTCAAAAATACTCTTATCATCAATGCAAAACCAGCAGCCTTAGGAGCTACAGATAAAAAAGCTGTTATTGTTGTTGGAGAACCCTCATAAACATCAGGAGTCCAATAATGGAATGGAACCATAGATATCTTATAGCCAAAACCTGCTAAAATTAATAGAATTGAGAATAAAACAACTGTAGGATTATTTACAGATAATAAATAAGTGTGAATTTCATAAATATTTAATGTACCCGAAAGACCATATAGCAAGCTAAAGCCAAACAACATTAAACCAGATGCAAAAGAACCGAAAATCACATACTTTAAAGATGCTTCATTTGATTTCTTATCATTTTTTAAAATTCCAGCTAGTACATATGAAGGAATACTTACTAATTCTAAAGCTAAATATATCATTATTAGATTAATAGAATTTGTCATTAGGAACATACCAAGAAGGACCACTAACAGAAGAACATTAAATTCTAAACGATATTCATCATCTAATTCTTTAGAGTACCTTGAGACTAGTATGATAGAGAAAGTAGAAAAAAGTATTATACACTTAAAATAATATGATACTGAATCAAATATTAACATATCATTAAATAATAATCTAGATACACTCGTAGAATTGTCAAGAAAAAGTAAAACTCCTGTCAAAGACAAGCCAAATAAAATTAAATAATAAGTATACTTTTTTAAATCATTAAATAAGTCTGATACAATAGCAAGCAAAAGAGTAATCACAATTGTAATCTCAGGAATAAAATAAGATAAACTTTGAAAATTATTCTGCATTTAGATGGCAGCCTTAAAAATTGTAATTATTTCTTGGACTGAATATTTAATCATATTAATTAATGGAGCAGGATATATACCAAATAAAAATACAAAAAAGGTAATAGGAAGCACAGTAATCAATTCTCTTTTTGATATATCTTTTAAATAATCATATTTTTTATTAAAAGGACCTGTAAACACTCTTTGGTATGCTCTTAAGAAATATATAGCATTTAGTAAAATACCCAGAGTTCCAATTATTGTAATTGTTCTAAAAGCACTAAATCCACCAATAAAACATAGAGCCTCACTTATAAAACCTGATAGCGCTGGTAACCCGAGTCCAGCAAAAAATGCAATTATTATCAATGCATTATAAACGGGCATTTTTGATGCCAAACCACCAAACGCAAGCTTTCCTGCTACTTCCTGATCCTTATAGTTATTTGGGAACACAATCCATCTGTGATGCGCCTGATCATATAAAACACCTACCAAAATAAATAACATAGCAGTGATTGTACCATGATTAAACATTTGCATTACGGCTCCATTTAACCCTGCTTGTGCACCAGCTTCAGACTGACTAACAACTGATGCCATACCAAGTATAACATAACCCATGTGACTGACAGATGAGTAAGCTACCATTTTTTTCATATCAATTTGAGCTATAGCATTAACAGCACCCCACAAGATATTAATAACACCCAAAATAGCCAGTGTATATGCAAAGTTTATTGCTTCAAATGGCAATAGAGGATAACTAATTCTAAGCAATCCATAGGTCCCCATTTTAAGTAAAACACCAGCTAAAATAACTGAAATAGCTGTTGGAGCTTCAACGTGAGCTAGCGGTAACCACGTATGAAAGGGAAATACCGGAACTTTTATAGCAAATCCTACAAACAAGCCAATCCAAATTAAAAATCTAATATCAAAGCCCCATAACATGGCGTCAATTTTTGGAGCCTCAGTAATTAGAGTAGTCAAGCTAAATGTATTTGGTGTTGTGTAGTAATATAAAGCCAACATTGATAATAGCATAAACAAAGAACCAAACAATGTATATAAAAAGAATTTAATGGCGGCATAATGTCTTTGAGGTCCACCCCACATACCAATTAAAAAATACATTGGTAACAACATAACCTCCCAAAATATATAGAATAAAAAGAAATCAAGAGATAGAAAAACACCCATCATTCCAGCATCAAGAAGCAGAAATAGAGAAAAGTAACCCAGTGGCCGCTTATCAATATTCCAACTAACTAAAATACATAGAAAAGATAACAACGCTGTTAAAAGAACCATTGGCATACTTAGTCCATCCACACCAATGTAATAAAAAATATTGAAATGTTCTATCCAAGATATATTAACGGTAAAAGGAGAGTTTAAAACGCTTAAAGAAGAATCAAAATTAAAATAAAGCCAAATGGATAACAACAATTGAATGCCTGTTGTAACAAGCGCAACATATTTTGAATTTGATGAACCATAAAATTTTGAAATAGGTAGCATTAAAATAGCACCTAGAACAGGAACAAATATTAATAATGTTAAAATATAATTTTCCATAATCTCCCTAATTAAATTGTTGTATTAATAAAAAAATAATAACAAGACACATAAAACCACCTAGTAGATAATTTTGTATGATACCAGATTGAATTTTTTTTAATTTTTTCGACACAAAATTAGTCATATGTGAAGAGCCATCAATAATTTTTTGATCTAAAATACTATAATCAGCATTAGCTGATATTTTAGATATTCCTAATGTAATCCAACCCCAGGAATCGATAAATTTTTGATCGTAGTAATCCCAATCAATAACGGATGCTAACTTTGAAAATTTCATAAAAGGTTTATATAAAATAAGATTATATATTTCATCAATATAAAATTTATTTTTTGATAAACGATATAAACCAAAAAAATCTAAAAATTTAGAAATTTTATTAATATTAACTTTATTAAAATAATAAACGATAACAGAACATAAAATGCCAATAAATGCAACAAGTAAAGATAACATCATTGCCTGATTATGCGCATCATGAATACCATATTTAATTTCTTTCATATCCATGAAGTTATGGTATCCGTATCCTACCATTTTCTTAAACCAGCCATCGGAATGTAATGGGTTAAGATCAAAAGTAAATACAAAGGCAAGGCTTAAAACTGACAAAACGATTAGCGGAACTGTCATAGCTAAAGGTGATTCATGTACATGCTTATATATTTTTAATTTTTTTGGTTTACCATAAAATGTTTTAAATATTAATCTAAACATATAAAAAGCAGTTACCATTGCTGCACCAAAGCCAGCAATTGGTAAAAAAATTGTCCAACCATGATTCATATGATAGTAAGATAAAGTCCCTGCCAAAATACCATCTTTAGATAAAAAACCAGAAAATAATGGAACACCAGCTATTGCAAGTGTTGATATAACCATAGCAGCATGCGTAATAGGCATTTTGTTCTTTAATCCGCCCATATTATCCATATTCTGAGGATCAGTTTCATGATCATCTAAATGATGCAATGAATGGTGCATTGCATGAATAACAGAGCCGCTACATAAAAATAAACAAGCTTTAAACATTGCATGAGTAACTAAATGAAAAAAAGCATAAATATGGGCACCAACACCAATAGCCATGACCATATAACCTAACTGACTTATCGTAGAATAAGCAAGTACAGCTTTTATATCATTCCGTGTAATTGCACTAATAGCTGCAGCAAGTGCTGTAACGGCACCAATTAAAGCAACTACCATTAAAGCATCAGGCGTTAAAAAAGGGAATATCCTATAGGCCATATATACACCCGCTGCGACCATAGTTGCTGCATGAATAAGAGCACTTACTGGAGTTGGACCTTCCATAGCATTTGGAAGCCAAATATGTAGAGGAAACTGAGCAGATTTACCAACAGCACCCATAAATACTAATACTCCAGCTACAGACAAAAGATTCATATTAATGGAATTTGAATCAATATCATTGATCAAACCCATTATATTAAAAGTACCAATTTCAAAAAATAATATCATAATACCTATAAACATACCAATATCACCAACTCTATTTGTTAAAAAAGCTTTATTAGCCGCAAGAGGTGGTTTGTTTTTTTCGAACCAGAAACCAATTAACAAAAATGAGCTTAGCCCAACTAATTCCCAAAATATATACATCATTATAAGAGAATCAGATAATATAATACCATTCATTGAAAATGTAAAAATACCAAGAAATGCATAGTACCTGGAATATCTAGGATCACCCTTCATATACTCTGTTGAATATAAATGAACAAGAAAAGAAATTAATGAAACCACACACAACATAATAATAGAAACATTATCAATGAAGTACCCTAATGAAACAACAAAACTTCCAGTATTAAACCACTCAAATGAATTGCTTAAAATAGCATCATCAGCATTGATTAATAGTAGGAATGAATTAAATAGTGTTATACCAATTATAGGCAAACCAATTAAATGAGATTTATTACTAATTTGAGAACCAAAAAATATCAATATTAAAAAAGATAAAAAAGGTAGAAACAGATATGAAATAATTCTTAAATCACTAAAATCCATCAGCCTCTTAACTCCTTAGCCTCATCAACATCAACAGTTCCGACATTTTTAAATAAATTAATTATTATAGCAAGAGCAATAGCTGCTTCAGCAGCAGCTAAAACAACAACAAAGATACTAAATATGTGACCATCCAGAACTTCGAAATTACCGAATCGATTAAATGCTATAAAATTTATATTGGCAGAGTTTAAAATAAGCTCAATTCCCATCAATATAGCAACAGCATTCTTACGAGTTATAACACCAAAAATACCAAAAGTAAAAAGAACAGATGATACAAATAAATATGATTCAAGATTATTCATTATTGTATTTTCTTTCTTGATAACATGGCTGAACCTATTAATGCAGCAAGCAGTAAAACAGAAACAACTTCGAAAGGCAATAAATAGGTTGTTAATAATAACATACCAATATCATTTACTGTTGATTCTTTTGTTATAAGAATCCCTTTGAACCATTCTGTAGTAAAGATTATTTGCAATTGAAATACAAGCATAATTAAACAAAAAATAGCAGCAAGAATTTGATTTCTGCTTTGATTAGATAATTTTGGATCATCTATTTTATTTGTTAACATAACGCCAAATATTATTAAAACTAAAATACCTCCAACATATATAATAACTTGAGATGCAGCAATAAAATCGGCGTATAAAAAAACATATAAACCAGCCACTCCAAAAAAAGTAAAGAGTAAAGAAACAGCTGAGTGCACTAAATTGGGAGATACTACCACCCAAAAAGCAGAAGCGATTACTAATAATACAATAGTATAAAAGAGAATATCTCCTAAATTTGGAATTGGGAATGGCACTATAATAAATCCTTTAGTTTTTGTTCTAATTCAGGAGTATATCCATCCAACTTATTGATTTCTGCAATAACTTTATCTATTTTTACTATATCATCTTCACCCGCTCTTTTAGATTTAAAAAATACTTTTTTAGCTGGTGTCTTTAATTTCTTATCTTCTATAATTTCTAAACACTTTATATCTAATGTGTCACTTGCTTGGACAGGTGCAGCTTGTGCTGCGGCTACTGGAGCTGCGACTGTTGGAGCTGCCGCCGCTGGAATTGGAATATCAAGCTTGTTACCGTCAAGATTGTTTCCATCCGTAATTTTATTAATTTTACTATTTCTTTCATCCAGGTATGATTGGGCTCCTATATCTACTATTTGCTGATCCGTTACATTAGAAAACTCAAAAACTAAATCATGTTTAACATATTTGCTATACTCATAATCAATATCATGCTTGGGCTCATTAGGACCTCCTACCATATAAATGCATTCTTCCGGACATGGATAAACACAAAGGTTACAATACATGCATTCGGACATATCAATAGTAAACCTTGGAACAATCATTTTTTTTCTAGTATCATTTGATGTTTCACCACAATCAAAATCAACACCCCTGGCTGGCTTTATTGTATCAATTTTGATACAATCAACTGGACATGCTCTTTCACATTGCAAGCAGCCAATACAATCATCTATATCTACATGAAGTCTAGATCTTATAACATTATAATCTTTGTGTTCAAAACCAATACTTCTTTCAGGCTGAGGCCATTTTTCATTTGGATACTGCAATGTTGCAACTAAATCCTTCTTTTTTCTAAGATGTTCCAAAGTCAAACTCATACCTGATATCATTGTTTTGACTACATCATATATATTTGAAAAGTATTGACTCATGATAATGCTCCAGCTATTAATTCCCATATAGTAACAAAAAATAAATTTGCTAGTGAAAAAGGTATAAATACTTTCCAACAAGTATACATAAGTTGATCTACTCTTAGCCTAGGAAATGTCCATCTAAACCACATCATAACAAATACTAAAAAAAGTGCTTTTATTAACAACCAAAAAATTCCAATATAAAATCCATCTAACACTAACCACGAATCTGGGAAAATACTAAAAATTGTAAATGGAGATAGCCAACCACCAAGGAATACAAATGATGCAACGAGTGATACTATTAACATATTAGCATATTCACTCATAAAAAAAATAGACCATTTGAAACCAGAAAACTCAGTCATCCAGCCAGCAACTAATTCTGATTCAGCTTCAGGAATATCGAAGGGTGTTCTATTGGTTTCAGCAACCACAGAAATAAAATAAATAAAAAAAGCAACGAAAGTAAAGGGGCTATGAAAAATAAACCATCTATTATCAGATTGCCATTGAACAATATCTGATACTTGTAAACTTCCACAAACAATAACTACCAATAAAAGAGTTAAACCAATAGGAATTTCATAACTAATAATTTGAGCAGCAGATCTCATTGCTCCATAAAGAGACCACTTATTATTTGAAGACCATCCTGCTAATATAACACCAATTACACCTACAGAACTCATTGCAATAATGTACAAGATTCCAATATTAAAATCAGAAACGATCAACCCATCACTAAAAGGAATACCAATAAAAGTTAATAATGCACCAGCAACAATAATAAAGGGAGCAATTAACATTAGGACCTTATCAGCATTGGCTGGCATAATGTCTTCTTTCGTTAATAATTTAACAGTATCAGCAAAAATCTGACCAATACCACCCCAAAACTTTTTACCTCCTTTAAAACCAAATATTCCAACTTCCATAGGACCAAGTCTATCTTGCATAAATGCAGCGACCTTTCTTTCAAAGTAAACAGATAGCATAACATTTAAAGCCATAACAATAAATAAAACTAAACCGGGAACAACAATCGCAAATAATAATAATATATTAATATCAATATTAATAAAGGATATTGTGTTTAATAGTGAGTCTACAATTGATGTCATCTATCAATTTCTCCAAGAACAATATCTAAACTACCTAATGCAGCAATAACATCGGACATCATCCAACCGGCAGATATCTCATTTAAAACTGATAAGTTACAGTAAGCTGGAGACCTCATTTTTAATCGATCAGGCATATTTTTACCAGCACTTCTTATATAAAAACCAACATCGCCCCTAGCTGATTCATATCTAGAATAAACCTCTCCTTTTGGTGGCCTTATTTTTTTTGGTAAAACTTCATGGACATCACCTTTCGGTATTCCATCTAATGCTTGTCTTAAAATTTTTGCAGATTCTTTCATTTCTAAAACTTTAACATAATACCTATCCCAACAATCTCCAACAGTTCCCATTAAACCCTGTCCAACAGGTACATCAAAATCAAACTTGTCATATACAGAATAAGGCTCATCTTTCCTTAAATCAAATGTACTACCAGAGCCTCGAAGGCTAGGACCTGTTACTCCATAATTGATACCAACATCCAAAGGTAAAACACCAACGTCAGCAGAACGTTCAATGAAAATTCTATTTGTTGTTAACACTTGATTATATTCATCAATCTGTGGTAAAAAGTAATCTAAAAATTCATGGGTTTTTTGGATAAAGTTAGGAGGTAAATCATGAGAAACTCCTCCTGGCCAAACATAATTATATAGTAATCTTGCACCACAAAGCATTTCAAATAAATCAAGTATTCTTTCTCTATCTCTTAGAGTCCAAGTAAATGGAGTTATAGCACCAACATCAAGTCCAAATACACCAACTGCAATTAAATGACTCGCAATACGCTGGAGCTCTGCAACAATAACTCTGATATATTCAACTCTTTCTGGTAATTCTAAATCTAATAACTTTTCAACAGCCATTGAATATGAATGACTCATATGCATTGAAGCAAGATAATCACACCTATCTGTAAATGGAACAATTTGTTCATAAGACAAGCTTTCACAATGCTTTTCAAAACATCTATGTAAATAACCGATAATAGGCTCAACACTGCTTACTATTTCTCCGTCTGTAATTATTTTAAGCCTTAATACGCCATGAGTACTTGGGTGTTGCGGACCCATATTTAAAACCATTTCATCAGCACTAATTATACTTTTATCAACAATTTTAAACATAACTACTCCCAGTAACTCTTATCTTTTGGAACAGGCATACCGTTATAAAATTCAGGTGTCTCATAATCTTTCTTAAGTGGATGTCCATCCCAATCTTCGGGAAGTAAAATTCTCTTCATATCAGGATGATTTGAAAATTTTAATCCTAAAAGATCATATGCTTCTCTTTCATGCCAATTAGCTGTTCTCCATAACTCAGCCACAGATGGAATTTCAATATTTGAATCAACTTCTATTCTTACCTCTAAATAATGCTTTAATTTAGTTGAATAAAAATTGTAAGCAACACCAACTTTATCATTCGTTAAATCATATCCAGATAAGCTCATTAAATAATCGAACTTTAAATTGTTATTTTGAAATAAATAATCAGCAATCAACTTCCAATTGGATGGATTGTCAATTAATATATAGTTAGAATTTTCCTCATAGAGAATACTATCTTTAAATTTTTTATTTATGATATCAATGATTTTATCTAACATATTTAAACTTTTTTACGCAAAGGTGTATCTAACTTAATTTTCTTTTGCAATTCTAAGATACCTTGGATTAAAGCCTCAGGTCGTGGAGGGCAACCTGGAATATAAACATCTACTGGAACAACGATGTCAACACCTTTAAGAACGTGATAGCCATGCTGCCAATATGGACCTCCGCTATTTGAACAGCTGCCCATAGAAATAACATACTTTGGATCAGCCATCTGTTCAAACAATCTTTTAACTATATCTGCCATTTTAAGAGTAACGGTTCCAGCAACTATCATGACATCTGCCTGGCGTGGCGTTGCTCTTGGCATCATCCCAAATCTTTCTAAGTCGTGCCTAGGTCCCGCAGCAGCCATCATCTCAATAGCACAACAAGCTAAACCGAACTGAAAAAACCAAGGAGAACCTGCTCTACCCCAATTTATTAAGTCATCAAGTTTTGCAACTACAACATTATCTTTGTCAAATTTTTCAACTAATGTAAAATCATCCTTAACATAATAATCTTCATGTGACATATTAATTTTCTTTTATTTTTAATTTTGAGTATCTTCCTTCACCGTATTTCAATTTCATTTTAACCCAATCGAGGTCACCTTTAACCCAGACATAGGCAAATCCAATAATTAAGATAAGAACAAAAATAAACATTTCTATAAATGCTAAAAGACCAAGACCGTTATCTAATAAAGTTTGAAAAACAACAGCCCAAGGAAATAAAAAAATAACCTCGACATCAAAAATAATAAAGATTAAAGCAATAACATAAAATCTAACATTAAATTTAACCCAAGCTGAACCTTCTGGAACAATACCACATTCATAAGAGGTAAGTTTTTCACCACCTTTATTATGTCGAGGGGACACTAGGTACTGGATAACTAGAGGAAGCGCTACTAAAGCGACAACTAGAACTGCATATATTGGAACTGGCAAAAAGTCTGTATACAATTTATTTCTTTTTCAATTAATTTATAGTTCTATCTATACCTATAAGTTACGAACTTATACTTTTTATCAGCAACAAATATTGATTTGAATTTTAATTATTTTTTTTTGATAAATTATAGCATGTTTTACTTGCTAAATAAATTAATTATAGTATTAATACCAATTGTTCCAAAGTTCATTGTTAAAATATTTGCAAACAAATATGTTGCTGGCGTAACTACTAAAGAAGCATTCAATGTAGTTAAACGATTAAATAAGAAAAATCTTCATTGCACATTAGATATTTTAGGTGAACATACATCTGATTTAAAACAATCAATTGCAATATCAAATAAATACCAAAAAATAATTCAAAATATAGAAGAGGAAGATCTTGATTGCAATATATCAATTAAACCATCTCATATTGGTTCTGACATAAGTGATGATATCTTTAAAAAAAATATTAATGATTTGCTAGAATCATCAAGAAAATACAATGGTTTTATTCGTATTGATATGGAGGATAGCAAGCTCACAGATCTTACCATTAAAACTTATAAAAATAATTTAGAATACAAAACACATTTAGGAATTGTATTTCAAGCATATCTCAAAAGAACAGAAAGCGATATTAAAAAACTTGATGATAATGCTAATATTAGACTATGTAAAGGAATCTATAATGAAAGTGAATCTATTGCAATTAAAAATTCAGAAATGATTAATACAAATTATTTAAAGCTTTTAGAGATTGCTCTAGATAAAAATATTTTTGTTGGAATTGCTACCCACGACGAAAAAATTATTTATAAATCACTTGATATCATTAGAAGTAAAAATATTAATAAAAATAAATTTGAATTTCAAATGCTATATGGTGTTCCCATGAATAAAATAGTTAAGGAATTATTAAAAGAAAACATTAATGTTAGAGTCTATGTGCCGTATGGAAAAAATTGGTATGATTATTCAATTAGAAGAATAAAAGAAAATCCAAATATATCAAAATATATAATTCAAAACTTATTTAAATAATAAAAGGCACCATTAGATGATGCCTTTTATTGGAGAAAAACAATGAATCATCATTGAATTTATTAATTTCTTAACGGTTTACCTTTCGTGAGCATAAATCTTATTCTATCAAGAGTTTTGGATTCACCACATAAACTAAGAAAAGATTCCCTCTCAATATCTAGTAAATATTGTTCGTCAACTGAGGTAAACATTCCTCCTTTTTTACCACCAGTTAATACATATGCTAACTTATTACCAATCAGAGCATCATGTTCGCTTATTTTACCTGCCTTAACCATGCTTTTTGCCTGAACATCAATTGCTAATCGTCCAGCAGATCCAGGCAATTTAAAGGATTCTATTTCTGGAGCTACATAATCCTTTGAAAGATCAACAACCATTTGCTTTGCATGTGATAAGATATGATCTCTATTTATAACAATTTTATCATCATTTAGTAAATAACCATAAGATTGAGCTTGCTTTGCAGAAGTAGCAACTTTTGCAAAACCAACTGTTTCAAATGCTTTTTGAACTAGAGGTAAAGTACCAGTAATACCTGTCTTTATTTTTTTTGATAAATTAGATAACATTCTCAAATTACCACCTGCTCCAGGTATCAATCCAACACCGACTTCAACCAATCCTATATATGATTCTGCAGCTGCAACTCTTCTATCACAAGAACCTATTATTTCCATACCTCCACCTAATACTAAACCATATGGTGCGCCAATTACAGGAAAATTTGAAAACCTTATATTCTGAAATATTTGTTGAATAGTATTTATGAAATTTTCCAAAGATTTAAAATCTTTCTTTTCAGCTGCCTGTAGAATTAAACTTAAATTTGCACCAGCACAAAAGTTTGCTCCATCACCTGATATAACCAATCCCTTATAATTATTATCAGCTACCCAGTCTAAAGATTTTGCAAATACTTGCATCATAGAACCGTCAATAGGATTAAGCTCAGGCTTTAATACTGAATGAAGCTTTACAGATGCAACTCCATCACCTAAATCATAAAGTGAAGCAGACCATTCTTTATTGATTAACATATTATTAGATTTTAAATAATTAAAATCTATAACTTTTTGATTATTAATAACTTCAGAGTGATTGTTAATTTTATAATCAAAAAAATGTTTCTTACCGTCTATATAAGTATAAATAGATTTTACATTATTCTTAGGAATATCCATGAGCCAATTAGGCAATTTAATATTTTCTGAATTACATCTATTCACAAAATATTCTAAACCTATAGCATCAAGGACTTCAAAAGGACCAAGTTCCCAACCAAAACCACCTTTCATTGCATTATCAATACTTAATACATCATCAGCAATTTCGCCTAATAAATTTGCAGAGTATGCTAATGACCTTGCAAAACATGACCATAAAAATTCTCCTGCTACATCATCAACACGAACTATAGAATTCAACCTATCTTCTAAGTAAGTATTTTCTTTTGCAATAGAAAATGCTGCATACTTTTTTTTATGCATCGGTTTGTATTCCATCGATTCTAGATCTAAAGAATGAATAACTCCTTTATCAACTTTTTTATAAAATCCTTGCTTCGTTTTTTGACCTAACCATTTATTTTCAGTCATTTTCTTTATATAGTCAGGTAGTTTAAAAATATCTCTTTCAGGATCATCTTTACAATCATTATAAGCAGTATTAGCAACAAAACACATTGTATCTAAACCAACAACATCTGCAGTTCTAAAAGTAGCGCTTTTAGGTCTTCCAATAAGAGTACCAGTAAGTGCATCTACATCCTCAATAGAGAGCTTTCTTTTTTTTGATTCATAAAGAGTAACCATCATTCCATAAACCCCTATTCTATTTGCAATAAAATTTGGAGTATCTTTTGCATGAACAACATTTTTTCCTAGTACATCTGTTAAAAAATTATCCATGATTTCAACTAAACTTGCATTTGTTGACGAGGAAGAAACTATTTCTACTAGCTTCATGTATCTTGGTGGATTAAAAAAGTGTGTTATAAAAAATTTATCCAAAAAATTAGTGGGTAAATTTTTGGATAAGCTATCCAAAGATATACCAGAAGTATTAGATGTTACAATACAATCATCATTAACATAAGGAATTATTTTTTTGTATAGGTCTTGTTTCCAATCTAATCTCTCTGATATTGCCTCTACAACCCAATCACATTCTTTAATTTTATCTAAATTATCATTATAATTAACAACAGTTATTAATTCAGAAGACTTTAAATTATAAAAGGGACTAGGTTTCATTTTTTTACACATTTCTATTCCATTTAAAGCAACTTCCTGCGTCATATCAAAAGCATAAACTTCAATTTCAGCATTTGTTAAATGTGCAGCAATTTGTGAACCCATAACTCCAGTTCCTAAAACTGCAACTTTTTTAATTTCTTTACTCATTTAGGCAATCCTTTCTAAAATTGTAGCAATTCCTTGTCCAGTACCAATACACATAGTTGCTAAGCCTAGATTAGAATTATTTTGTTCCATTGCGTTCATTAATGTTATTATTATTCGAGATCCAGAACAACCAAGTGGATGGCCAAGAGCTATTGCACCACCATTAACATTAATTTTATCAGCGTTCCATCCACCTTTTCTTATAACATATAGAGACTGTGCTGCAAAAGCTTCATTTAATTCAATTAAATCAATATCATCAATGGATAAACCAGCCTTACTTAGTGCTTTTTCTGTCGCAGGTAGTGGACCAGAACCCATTCTAGTCCAATCAACTCCTGCTACTGCTCTACTTTTAATTCTAAACTTTGCCTTTATTCCCATATCAATTGCTTTTGATTCATTCATTACAATCATAGCAGCAGCTCCTATTGATATTGGACTAGAGGTAGCAGCAGTGATAGTTCCATGCTCATCAAAAGCTGGACTTAGAGATTTTATTTTATCTAAATCCGGATTTCTAGGACCTTCATCTTTATTAATTTTAGATTCATTAAACTCAATTTCAAAAATTTCGTTATCAAATTTACCTTTTGATTGAGCAGTTAGAGCTTTTTTATGAGAAGAAATGGAAAATTCTTCTTGATCATCTCTTGATATATCCAAATCTTTTGCTAAATTTTCAGCAGTTTCTCCCATTCCAATGTAATAATCTTTTTCATATAAATCAGGATGAAAGCTTGGATTAAAACCACCCATAGGTACTTGGAACATATCTTCCACTCCTCCAGCTATACCCGCAATACTATCGCCTGAATTTATTGATTGACTAACTTGATGTACAGCATCCATAGATGATCCACAGAATCTATTTACAACTTTTGCTGCAGTCGTAATTGGGAGGTCAGATAATATTGCTACACCTTTAGACATTAACATACCTTGGCTTCCCTCTGGAAAAGCGCATCCAAGTACTAAATCTTCATACAGATTTTTATCTATGTTATTATTTCTTTTAATAAGTTTTTTGATAACATCTGAGGACAAATCATCAGCACGCATACCAATTAACTTTCCATTTTTTAAACCAATTGGACTTCTACCACCATCTATTATAACTGAATTATTCATATAATTTTCCTTTACTTAAGTATTTAAAT
This sequence comes from uncultured bacterium, assembly GCA_965659495.1. Lineage (GTDB taxonomy): Bacteria > Fidelibacterota > Marinisomatia > SCGC-AAA003-L08 > D37C17. The sequence continues at coordinate 5,541 of CBFHVR010000026.1, read as the reverse complement.
AGTACTTTTCTTGTTTGTAAAATTCATTAACAATATTTTTTTTAAGACAAATTTCATCAGGGAAATAATTTAGTTTTTGAGAACTAATGATATTACAAAAATCATATTTTTCATTATCATCTTTAAAATTCATCAATTCGCATATATGTGAATTAATTGTTTTTGCTCTTGATAAAATTTTATTAAAATGATGACTTACAGTAAGCTTTAATACTGGCAGAGTATTATCTTTATGGTTTCCACTGGTCAATTGATTATATCTTAGAAAACAATTATGCATTATAGAAACAGAACAAATAATATCTGCAAATGGCTCAATCAGCCACTGCTTATTCTTAAAATCTTGGCCATAAATATTTATTATATCATCCAATACTACTAAACCTAATGACTTGCAATATTCAATAACATCTGCTTCTTTACTAATATTATCATCAAATTCATTATTAGTCCACATTTTTTCTTTTCGAGTTATTAATACATCTCTAATAGGAAGTTCTTCTAAAATAGCTTTTTTCAAGACAGTACCAGATATAATCAAACGATTGATTTCATTTGTTCCTTCAAAAATTCTATTTATTCTTTCATCTCTATATACACCAGCAGCTGGATATTCTTCACAAAACCCAGAACCACCAAATATCTGAACACCTTCATCTGCGCAATAAGCAAGAGCCTCAGAACCAACAATTTTACAAATACTGGCCTCGATAGCATGATCTTCTGTAATTTTTTGAACTTTTATATAATAATCATCATCTTCAACGTTTAATTTTTTAATTGAATCATCAATAGAACCAGTTGTAGCGTAGTTAATAGTATCAGATTCCCAAGTTCTTGCTATCATATTTGCAAATTTATTTTTAATCATATCAAACTTTAATATTGATCGAGAAAATTGTTTTCTATCTTTAGCAAAATCATAAGAACCATTAATAGAACTCATAGATCCCGCAGCAGAAGAAAAACCTAGCTTCCATCTTCCTGCATATAAACAATTTAAAGCAATATGACCACCCTCACCTACTGAACCAAGTAAGTTTTCAACAGGGACTTTGCAATTTTCAAAATACATTGTAACAGTTGAAGAACCTTTAATACCCATTTTTTTCTCTTCAGCTCCGATTACCCATCCTTCACAATCTTTATCGACAATAAAAGCTGTCATTTTACCTGATACTTTAGCAAAAACAATACATGAATTAGCCCATGAACCATTGGTAATCCAAATTTTCTGTCCATTTACAACGTAATGAGTTTTATCTTCATTTAAGTAAGCCGTGGACTCACCGTTCATAGCATCAGAGCCAGCATTAGGTTCAGTTAAAGCAAAACAAGCCAGCCACTCTCCTGATGCCATTTTTGGTAAATATTTTTCTTTCTGTGCATTAGTTCCATACCAAACTATAGGTAATGCACCTATGCCAGAGTGAGCTCCTAATGTTACCATCATTGAACCGCATTCAGAAAAAGATAAATAATCAACAACAATGGCCGCTGTAGTTTTATCTAGATTAGAGCCACCATATTGTTCTGGCATATCAACACCTAAAAAACCCATTTCACCAAGTTCTTTAAAAATTTCTAAGGTTAAATCTTTATTTAATATTGATAATTTATCTTTTAAAGGTTTCAATCTGTTTGTGGCATAATCATAAGCAGCATCTGCAAACATTTTTTGATCTTCTGAAAACATTTCCTTAGAAAATGTTTTTGATTTTTCTAAAGGAGAAACTAAAAAAGAACCTCCTAAACCATATAGTTTATCATAATCTATATTGTTAATGTTTTTTTTATAATCAAACTTTTCTTCTATAGAGTCCATATTTATTCCTTATTTTTTAAATCCGTGAATAATAAATTCAATAACATCATTTAAATACTTTTCAGCAGATATGTTTGATTTATCAAAAATACTAAACCAAATAACACCTTGTAAAGCTGTCATTACAGATAAAGCAGCAACATCCAAATCAATTTTCTTATAATCTCCATTGCTTACTCCCTTAGAAATTATAGTTCTAAACAATTCAATTAACTTAGAGTATAACTGTGTTGTTTTTTTTCTAACATCTAAATCATGATTAGATAAAGACCAAAACTCTAATTCAGCTAAAAAAACATGTTTACTAGATTTAAATGTTTTAATAACATCTGATGTTATATCTCTTAATAGTGCATCAGGATTATTATTAGATAAATCTTTGTCTATTATATTTTTAAAAAAATAATTCTCCCAATAGTCAATAAGAGATAAAAAGAGATCTTTTTTACTACTATAGTAATGGTATATAGCTCCTTTACTATGACCCGATTCGCTAACAATATCATCCATTGTTGTTTTAGAATAGCCGCTTTTAACAAAGACGTGCAAAGCAGCTTCTAAAATTTGAGTTTTAGTATTATCTTTAGTGTTATTATTCATTATTTACATACCGACCAGTCGGTATAATATAAAATAACAATACATATATATAAAGATAAATTATTTAATCGGAATGAAAAGGCCTGTATTAAAACCAAAATAATACCTACTAAAATCACTAGTATTCAATGTTAATCCTAAAAATATAATATCTTTTAATTCATTATTATCTAATTTATCTACGAAAAGCTTAACTTTACCTCCAAATGAAAAATTACTATTTTTCTCCAAATCACAAACTGAACAATTATGTGTTGAGTTATTATAATCGAAGAATATTACTACCGGATTATTAAAATAATTTATATCTTTGTAGGCTCCCAATAAAAAAGCTGAACTTGAATATTGATTATTAATTGCTTCCATCGTACTAAGTCCTATTTTAAAATCTATATAATCAAGCCTTTTAATATGATAGTTAATACCGAAAGAAATAAATTCATCTTTAAATGGAAGACTATAAATATTATTCGAATTAGAATTATTTACATGACTAAATCTTAATTCATATATTCCATTATAAATTAAACCAATTGAAATATTACTATATTGCGGCCTTGTATTTACTAATTCTAAAGATTCAGAAATAAAATCTTCTTTATATGAAAACAAAGAATATGAACTATATATAGAAAGGTTGTCTAAATCAGATAAAACACCACTTCCAAGCACTGTATTTAAATATAAAAGAAATAATAAATATTTATTTTTAAATTTAAACACTACTTGACTGACGTTTTAAAATTAAAGGATTTATTTAGAATATCTAAATCCTCAGTGTTGATAAATATCCTTGATATATAGCTTTCATTTCTTTTGTAATCATTAATCATAAACAAACTTAATTTATCTTCTGTGAATTTCTCTGTATTGGCGACCAAATCAATATGTTTTTTTATTATTTTATTATAGCTATTAGCTAAATTGAAATAATAAGAATAATTATTTATACTATTTTGATAAAAATCAATAATCATTTTAATTTTATAGATTGAATCACTTAATTCGTTATTAAATTTTTCTAAATTAAATATAATATTCTCAAAATCAACCATTGAATCTATAAACTTATTTAAGTCGGGTTTTTCAAATTTTTTAAAATTATTTGAATTGATTAAAATTTTATTAATCAATTTATACTTATCACCTGAAATATCTTCAGTGATAATAAAGTCTAAGATCGTGCTAGATCTAAAGTCAATATTTAGATTTTTTAATTCATTAATTGAATCCTGAATTTCTTTAATTGTTTTAGAGTAACAAATAATACAGTTATTTAATTCCAGCTTTGCAGTCACCAATCCACTTTCGTTACATTGATTATACAAGAATTCATTATTAAAATTTATTTTTTTTATACGAATATTTGAATCATCAAAAGCATTAATAAAATCATAGAACCGATTGTAATCTTCTATAAACATAAAATGATTCGAGTATGATTTATTTGATTTAATAATAATCTTATGCTCTTTATTAAACTTTAAATTATCAATATTTAATAAAGAATTAATTATTTTTGCACCTATTTCATTATCTATTTTAGAAAAATTAACATATTCATATAGGGAATGAGTAAATTGAGATAAAATATTTATATAATCAATAAACTTATCATCTGTCCAATCTATCTCAATTAAATTCATTAAAAAATTATCTATGGATGAGCTCCTAAATAATTGCTCATAAATTTTGAGCTCTTCAATGGATTTATTTTTAAGTGAATTATAAATTAAGATATCATCGGAATTATCTATGTAAGAATACCATACCAAATCCTCGTATTGATTTATTTTCTCATTTAACAATTGAACATATTCAATATCTGAATCAATAATGAGTTCAATATTTCTCAATTCAAAATGATTATTTAATGTAGAATTTTTAAAAGAGGTATATGAGTAAATAAAAAAAGAAAGCAGCAAAAAAGTTATTACATATAAAAACTTATTTAAATTGAAATTCAAATGTTATTTTCTTTTATTTTTAGATCTTATACTAGATATTCTTCCATTATTAAGTGATATTAGCACAGAAGTTAGATTAGTAAAACCTTGAAAATCTGAGCAAGTTGAAACTAAAGTTACTCCATCGTAATTACACTTTCTGTAAAGGACTTTCGATAAAATCTTTAAACGCTGACGACCAAAACCACTATCAATTTCATCAATAAATAAAACTTTTGTGTTAGCTGCAATTTTTGCAGAAAGATCAACCCATCTGAATTGATTAGGGGTCAAGCTTCTAATTTTTTCAGACTGTATATATTTTAAATTCATTTTACTAATTATTGAATCAGTATACTTTTTAGCTTTTGTTTTTTCATTCTTTGATAATACATATTTGAATATATAACTGTAGACAGAACCAAAGAAAGGCTTTCTTACTTGTTGTTTTACTATTGAGAAATCTTTCTTATAAGAACTTTTTGAGATATTATTTAAATCGTTAGAATCGTACAATAAAGATCCTTTATAATTAGTACTATTCTTAGATAAAATATCCAAAATCAATGATTTTCCAGAACCCATATCACCTGTAAACATATAACAAGAGCCCCTGTGAATATCAAATTTTCTAATATCTAGAAATAATTTATTTTCTTTTGAAAACTTTAAATTTTTAAAAGAGTATATCGGTTTATTCATTTAATTAACTCCTGCAATGTTTAAAAAATTATTTAGTATAGAAAAAGATTTATCAGATTCTAATAAAATATTAGAATCAATCGATACTCCTTTTTTAATCCTCAAGTCCATAAGCATTCTAGTGACTTCTTTAGAAAACTCAGGATGAAACTGAACACCAAAAACTTTATTTTTATAAGAAAAAGATTGATTGGACTTATCAGACAAAGCAAGCACATCTACATTTGAAGGTAAATTTAAAACTGTATCTTGATGACTTTCGTAAACTATTTCCGAAGAAGAAAAACCATTAAATAGATCATTGCATAAACCTTCTTCTGTTAGTTCTATTTTGTAAGAACCAAGTTCCCAACCAAGGTTATTTTTTTTTACGTCAGCACCTAAACAACACGCTAAAATTTGGTGACCAAAACATATCCCAAGAACATAACGATTATTGTCAACAAGCAACCTAGTAAAATCCTTTAA
>CBFHVR010000025.1:0-31650 GCA_965659495.1 uncultured bacterium | reverse complement strand
AAGTAAATTAAAAATAATATATGTTGTAAAATAAGATTTATGTGTAATTTTAAAATATTAATTAAGGATTATTTTATATTATGAGTTCCAAAAGTTTAATTATTGTTGAGTCACCATCAAAAATAAAAACCTTGAAAAAGTTTCTTGGTAAAGAAAATTATGAGATTGAAGCCTCTGTTGGGCATGTGAGAGATTTAGCTGAAAAAAACTTAGGACTAGATATTGATAATGGTTTTAAACCTACCTATGTTGTATCACCAAGAGGAAAAGATGTTCTGAAGCAAATTAAAAAATCTTTAAAAAATGTTAGTACTATTTATATCGCAACTGACCCTGATAGAGAGGGAGAAGCAATTGCATGGCATCTAGTCGATGAATTAAAACCAAAAATTCCTGTCAAACGAATGGTTTTTAATGAAATTACTCCCAAGGCAGTTGAAGAATCCATAAAAAATACAAAAGAAATTGATCTTCATTTAGTAAATGCTCAGGAATGCAGAAGATTTCTTGATAGACTTTTTGGTTTTTTAGTATCTAAAAAACTATGGCTTAATGTAAAGGGGGGATTATCAGCTGGTCGAGTTCAAAGTCCTGCTGTAAAAATACTAGTAGACAGAGAGAAACTAAGATCTAATTTTAAACAAAATGAATTTTGGGATTTACAGGGAGAATTCAAATTTAAAGAAGATACTATTTTTAGTAAATTAGTATCCATAGATGGAAAAAATATTGCTACAGGCAACTCTTTTAATAAGACTACTGGTGAACTTGAAAATAAAAACTCAATTATTCTTAATAAAAAAACATCCGATGATTTAATAGAATCAATTTCAAAAAATTCTTGGAAAATTGAGGATGTAGTAAAAAAACCGAGAACTCAAAACCCCTATGCTCCATTTATAACATCAACCCTTCAGCAAGAAGGTATTAGAAAATTAAATATGAATTCAAATCAAGTAATGAGGTCTGCACAAACTTTATATGAAGAAGGGCTTATTACATATATGAGAACTGATTCAATTAATTTATCAGCAGAAGCTTTGAATGCTGCTAGAAGTTTAATTGAAGAAAAATATGGTAATGAATATTTGCCAGAAAAAGTAAGAATCTATAAAAGTAAGGCGAAAAACTCGCAGGAAGCGCACGAAGCTATCAGGCCAGCTGGCTCAACATTTAAAGATCCTCAATCTTTAAAAGAAAAACTTTCAAATCAAGAATACAAATTATATGATTTGATATGGAAGAGAACCGTAGCTTCACAAATGAAATCAGCTAAAGTAGAGCAAACAAAATTAAATATATCTGATGGAAAGCATCTTTTTACTGCATCAGGAAAAACAATTCTATTTCCTGGATTTTTAAGAGCTTACGTTGAAGGTTCAGATGATCCAAATGCAACATTAGATGATATGGAAAAAGTATTACCTTTGGTAAATAAAGGTGATACAGTTACATGGAGTACTATTATACCAAAACAGCATTTTACTAAACCAGTTAGTAGATTTACGGAAGCATCTCTAGTGAAGGAAATGGAAGCACTCGGTATTGGTCGACCTTCAACATATGCAGCTATAATGAAAAAAATACAAGACAAAGGTTATGCAAATAATTCTAAGGGTTCATTAATTCCTACTTTAACAGGATATGCTATTGTTCAGTTTCTTGAAAGTTACTTCCAAGATCTCGTTAATTTAGAGTACACTTCTAATATGGAAAACTCTCTAGATGAAATATCGCTAGGGAAAGAAAAAAAAGAAGATTTTCTAAATAATTTTTATTTTAGTAAAGATGGTTCTGGTGGATTAAAAAATCAATTAGACCAAGAATGTGATAAAGATAAATCAAGACTAATTACTTCTATAAAATATAAAACCGATGAATTCGAAATAAGAATTGGAAGATATGGTCTGTATGCACAAAATGGTGATGAACGTGTTAATCTTGATTCAGATATTATTCCAAGTGAACTTTCTGGAGAAAAAATAAACGAATATTTTGATAATAAAAAAGCTGGTCCAAGAGAAATGGGAGTTGATAAAAAAACAAATGAGTCAATATTACTCAAAAAAGGAAGATTCGGTCCTTACATTCAACTTGGCAAAAAAATGAAATCTCTACCAAAAGGTATTACAGAAGAGAATATCACAAATGAAATAGCAGCTCAGATTATTGAAATGCCAAAAGAGATTGGTATTAACCCTACTAATAATGAAAAAATCATTAAAGATATTGGTAGGTATGGACCTTATTTAAAATGTGGTGGTAAAAATTGTACTATTCCTAAATCTGATGATGTACTTCAAATTACTACTGAAAGAGCAATTGAATTATTAAGTCAGACAAAAAAAGAATCATCCGCTTTAAAAACTCTTGGTGAACATGAAAAAAACACCGTTGTAATTAAAGATGGTAGATATGGAATGTACGTTACTAATGGGAAAGTCAATGTAACCCTACCAAAGGACCTAGATTATAATGAATTAGATTTAGAAACAGCTATTGAAATGATTAAAAATAAAAAACCAAAGAAAAAATTTTACAAGAGGAAATAAATGGCTACCATTAAAGATAATGCAAAAATTTTAGAAATTTTAACTTCCTTATCAAAGCAAAGAGGGTTTGTATTTCAAAGTAGTGAAATTTATGGAGGTCTTGGCTCAACTTGGGATTATGGCCCTCTAGGAGTTGAACTTAAAAGAAATATAAAAAATGAATGGTGGCAATTCATGGTCACTTCTAGAAATAATATTGTTGGTATGGATGCAGCAATCTTAATGCATCCTAATGTTTGGAAAGCTAGTGGACATGTTGAAAACTTTCATGATCCTTTAATTGATAACAAAATTTCAAAAAAACGCTATAGAGTTGATCACTTATTAGAAAATCAATCCGATGAAACTATAAATAATATATCAAAAAGATTAGATATAAACTCTAGTGGTGAATTAATTACTAAAATTGTTCTAAATCTAATTAATAACCAAGAGGATAGCGGTAGCATAATGAAAGAATCTGGTATTATTGACCCTCAAACAAAAGAAATTGGTGACTGGACAAATATTAGACAATTCAATCTAATGTTTAAAACAAATATTGGACCTGTTGATGATTCATCCTCTATAGCGTATCTTAGACCTGAAACAGCTCAAGGAATATTTGTTAACTTTCAGAATGTACAATCTACCTCAAGGCAAAAACTTCCATTTGGAATTGCCCAAATTGGAAAAGCTTTTAGAAATGAAATTACTACAGGTAATTTTATTTTTAGAACAAGAGAATTTGAACAGATGGAAATGGAATTTTTTTGCAAACTTGATGATACTAACAAATGGCTACAATACTGGTGTAAACAAAGAATGAATTGGTTTGAATCACTTGGAATTAAAAAAGATAAATTACGTTTAAGAGCTCATGGACCAGATGAATTAGCTCATTACTCATCTGCATGTTATGATATAGAATATAAATTTGATTTTGGATGGTCGGAATTAGAAGGTATCGCGGATAGAGGAACTTTCGATTTGGACCAACATATGAGCGCAAGTAATAAAAAACTTACTTATTTTGATCAAATCAATAATGAACATTTTGTTCCTGCAGTTGTAGAGTCTTCTGCTGGTGTTGATAGAGCTTTTCTTACAATTCTTGCTGATGCATTTACTCAAGAAGATGTAAATGGTGAGTCTAGGACAGTATTAAAACTATCCCCTAAAATTGCGCCCATTAAAGTGGCTGTATTCCCTCTAATGAATAAAAATAATATGCCTGAAGTTTCACAAAAAATAGTAGATGAAATACAAAATTCTGGAATAGCTTCATTTTTTGATTCAGGTGGATCTATAGGCAAAAGGTATAGAAGGCAAGATGAAGCCGGGACACCTTTTGGAATTACAGTAGATCATGATACTTTGGAAGATAATACGGTTACATTAAGAGATCGGGATACAATGAAACAAGAAAGAATTTCAATTGATAAAATTATTGATATTCTTAAACAAAAATTATCCTAAAATGAACTACCAGTTATTATATAAAGCAGCCAACAATCATGAAGCATATTTTATTAAAGGGCTGTTAAATAAAAATCTAATTAGATCACAATTGTTAGGAGAGAATTTATCTATTGGTATTGGAGAATTACCTGTAGATGTCGTTCAAGTAAATATTTTAGTTCCTAAAAATAAATATGATGAATCTAAAAAAATAATAGCTAACTATGAAAACAATCTGAAATTAAATGATAATCTTGAAGAATGGCTATGTGAAAAATGTGAGAATGTAAATCCGTTTAATTTTGAAATATGTTGGAATTGCAATAATTAAAGGTCCGTAATTATGAAATATAGAAATTTAGGTAACTCAGGTCTAAAAATTAGTGAACTATCATTTGGTTCATGGGTTACATTTGTTAATCAATTAAAAGAAAAAGAAGCAATGGAATGTATGTCTTATGCATATGAAAGAGGAGTTAACTTTTTTGATAATGCTGAAGCGTATGCATCAGGAGAATCAGAAGTATTAATGGGTAATATATTAAATAAACTTAAGTGGGATAGAGATACTTATATAGTTTCTAGTAAAGTATTCTGGGGTGGTGAACTTCCAACTCAAAGAGGATTATCAAAGAAGCATATACACGATGCATGTAATGCTGCACTTAAAAGATTAAGAGTTGATTATTTAGATTTATTTTTTTGTCATAGGCCAGACCCAGAAACTCCAATAGGAGAAACAGTTTACGCTATGAATGATTTAATGCTTCAAGGTAAAATTTTATATTGGGGAACCTCAGAGTGGAGTTCAAAAGAAATAAAAGAAGCCTTCAAGTATGCAGAAAAATTTAATCTAAGAGGTCCTTCTATGGAGCAGCCTCAATACAATCTATTATTTCGAGATAGATTTGAAAAAGAATATAAAAATATATTTAAAAAATATAAAATCGGTTCAACAATATGGTCACCCCTAGCTTCAGGTTTATTAACGGGAAAATATAATGAGGGAGTTCCCAATAAATCAAGATTCAAAGTTAAAGGATATGAATGGCTTTCAGATACAATGGATGAAATTGATTTTAATAAAATAAAAAGAATTAATAATCTAGCAAAAAAAATCGGTATTAAATCATCACAGCTAGCAATAATATGGTGTTTAAAAAATATAAATGTTAGTTCGGTTATTCTTGGAGCTTCAAAATTATCTCAATTAAAAGAAAATTTAAATTCTCTTAAATCATATGATTTAATTACAGGTGAAATTATGAATGAAATAAATAATTATTAATAGATTAATTCATTTATATACTCAAATAAATAAAACATGATATCAACTAATAATATTTCAAAACAATTTGGTTCTTCACCTTTATTTGAAGGTATTAATATTACTTTTTCAAAGGGGAATAAATATGGACTTATTGGGGCGAATGGTTCAGGTAAGTCAACTTTTATGAAAATATTATCTGGTGACATGGAGTCGTCCTCAGGAAGTATAAAAATTGAATCTAATCGTAGAGTAGCAACATTAAAACAAAATCAATATGCTTATGAAGAAATAAAAATTATAGATTGCGTTATAATGGGACATAAAAATTTATGGGATATTAAGTTAGAACGTGAAAGAATTTATAATCTCAGTGAAATGAGTGAAAAAGAGAGTATTAAAGTTGCAGATTTAGAAATTCAATTTTCTGATTTAGGAGGATATACCTCAGAAGTCGATGCAAATAAATTATTAATAGGATTGGGTATTCCATTAGAGTTTCATGAAAAAAAGATGAGCTCACTTGCACCGGGATTAAAATTAAGAGTTCTGCTTGCACAAGCACTATTTGGAAATCCTGATATATTACTACTTGATGAACCAACAAATAATTTAGATTTAGGAACTATTAGCTGGCTAGAAAATATTCTTAGAAAAAGTAATAGTACCATGATTATAATATCACATGATAGAAAATTTCTTAACAATATTTGCACTCATATAGCTGATTTAGATTATGGAGAAGTTCGTTTATATCCTGGTAATTATGATGAATTTATGATTGCGGCTACCCAAGCTAGACAGAAACTATTAGATGAAAATAAAAAGAAAAAAGCACAAATTGATGAACTCAAATCATTTGTAAGACGATTTTCTGCTAATGCTTCAAAAGCTAAACAAGCAACATCCCGTGCCAACTTAATTGATAAAATAAAATTAGAAGATATCGCCAAATCAAGTCGTGTTTATCCTTTTATTCGTTTTAAACAAAATAAAAAAATATATAGCGATGTTTTAGATGTAAAAAATCTATCAAAAAAATATGATGATTTAGTTATTTTAAACAAAATTAATTTCTCAATAGAAGTTGGAGAACGTATAGCTGTTCTAGGTCCAAATGGAATAGGAAAATCTACTTTATTAAATTGTATTGTAGACCACCAAAAAAAAGATTCTGGTAAAATCAACTGGTCATTAAATGCTAATATTGGTTTTTTCGCACAAGATGAAGACGAAAACATTGATTCGGAGCTAACTCTAATTGATTGGATGAGTCAATGGACAAATACCATAGATAGTGAACAAGAAATAAGATCTATACTTGGAAGATTATTATTTTCTAAAGATGATATTGATAAATCTATAAAAATATTATCAGGTGGTGAAAAAAGACGAATGCTATTTGGGAAACTAATTTTACAAAATCCTAATATTATCATTCTAGATGAACCAACTAATCACTTAGATATTGAATCCATAGAATCTCTTAACTCAGCATTAAGTCAATATGAAGGAACTCTTATATTTGCTAGCCATGATAGAGAGTTTATATCTTCTCTTGCGACTAGAATTTTTGAATTAAAAAATGGTAAAATTATAGATCATACAAATATTAATGATAATTTTTTAGATACTTTAACCGCTAATAATTAATAATTATTTATTTAAATGGAGAATGAAAAAATATTGTCCATAAAAGACCATCTAGAAACATTGTATGAAAAACAAAAAAACCAGCCCCAATTACAGATAATAAATAAATTGACTGACTAGAATTCCCAGAATCAACAACAAATAAAAATAATAAAATAGAAGATAGTCCAACGCAATACAAAGCAGACAATACATAAACCCAATGTAATGGAACTCCTGTTCTTAGATATTGAAAAGTTAAATCAATCCATAAACTTGATGGTATTAGAATTAATAAATAAACAATGTGTAAAGACCAACCAGGAAATTTTCCTAAAAATTTCTTTTCATCTAAATTAACATTTAGAATAAAATTTGAAGTGAAAACGAAGTAACCAATAGCAGATATAAACATTGATGCAACAATAAATGTTCTTAAAGATTCTGGAACACCTCCCCATAACTTTGTAGTTAAGTCAGGATTTTTTGTAACTCCATTATAGTAACTAAATAATAATAAGCTTCCAAAAATTAAATTAATGAGAACTAAAGTGATTTTATACATACTAAACTCCTTTATTTATATGAACCGTCCTTAATTGGGTAATGTAAAAGCCTACTATCTATTTTACCATTTTTTAAAATAGTCCTACTTTTAGATCTTAATCCAATTGATTTTACTGCCTCTAAATTACCTGAAAAAACAAATACATTACAACCTGCACATTTAGTTTTAAATATGTCACCTAATTGTTTATATAATAAATTAATTGTACTAGGATCATTTAAACGGTGTCCATAAGGAGGATTAATTATAATTGTACCAGTTTCATCTAGAACAAAATCTTTAATATTTTTAACAAAAAATTTTATTTTATTTTTTAAACCTATTTTTACACTACTTTCAAATCCCAAAGAAACATTTGCTCTAATATGGTCAGAACCAAAAATACGGAAGTCTTGATCATGGATAATTTTATTTTTTGATTCCTCAAGCAATCTATACCATAAATCAGAATCATAACTTGCTAATTTTTTAAATGCATAATCAGTTCGATTAATTCGAGGCGGAATATTATGAGCTATCATTGCTGCTTCAATAGGAATAGTTCCAGAACCACACATGATATCATAAAATGGTGTATTAGGATTCCAGTTGCTTAATAAAACCAATCCTGCCGCTAATGATTCATTTAGTCCAGCTGCATGAATTTTAGTTCTATATCCTCTTTTAAATAATGGAGATCCCGATGTATTTACATAAATAGTTATTTTATTATCTATAATAATTACATATAAGGATATATCTGGGGATTCTTTATTAATTGATGGTCTTTGACCAAAATTTTTTCTGATATTATCAACAATAGCATCCTTAATCTTCAAGGTAACAGTATTTGATTTATTAAATAAATTAGATTTTATTTTAGTTCTAATCATAAAAGAAGTATCTGGTTTAATAAATTTACTCCAAGGAAGATTATAAATATGTGAATAAAGTTTTTTAGATTCATAAATTTTAGAATCAAATAACTTTTCTAATAAATGCATACCTGTTCTTGAAAATAAATTAACTGTATACATATCTTTTTTATGACCTCGAAATTCAACTCCGCCATTTACTATGTTTGGCTTATCTTTAATATATTTAGAAATATCTGTTTTTGTTACTTCTTCAAGACCCCTTGGACATGTTAACAGATAATCTTTCATATTATTTTGTAGCAGTAATGATAGTATTTTTTATAATTGCAGGGGAAAAGTTATAAAGATTTGATAGGATATCTTTATTGAGTATTGTTTCAGTATTTAAAAAATCATAAGATTCTTTAGAGCATTGATTAGTATCATTATTTTTAGAAGTAAAGTAAACTGAATTATTATTACATGATGATATATCATTTTCACAATCAAAAAAATCATTTTCAAAATTAATTATATCATAGCATTCATCTTGATATTGTTCTAAAGTATAATCAAGACATATCCCTTGATTGTTAATTGACCATTGACCGCTAAGTACCTCTGAACTTCCATCATTAAAATTAATTGTTTGTGTAAAATCTAAAGATCCAATTAATTGATTTATAGAAAAATCAAGGCTATAACTAAAACAGTTATTATTATTTTCTAAACATATTATATCATTAATAATGTATGATGGAATTCCATAGCAATCAGAGTTATTCCACAGCTCAATTTTTGAAAAATTCCAATTTTGTAAAGTTAATAATCCAATATTACATGAAGTATTATTTCCACTGCATACACCACATAAATCTTTAGACGTATTCGCATATTGATCATAATCTGAATCAGAATCAAAACAAACACCACAATCATCCATTAGATTATTCGCAATTAAATTTGTATTTCCACCAACACAATTATTACAATCATCCCAAAATGCCTGCCCATTTTCAACACCATTACAATCAAGATTACAATTATTATCTATAATATCATCACATATACCACACCCATCTAAAGTGGACGAACCAAAACAAACATCACTACAATCTTTATCAGAATTTGGGATATGACCCGTTGTTCCTCCTGAACAAACGTTGCAATCATCGTAAAACCCATCTAATTCAATGATACAGTTTTTATTCTCAGTATTAATTAGAGGATTATCACATGAAAACAATAACAATAATATAAATAAATAATATTTCAATTAATTATTTCCAAGAGCAATATTTACAGCTGATGCTATATCAAGATTATCTATAATTGAATTCATATTTGTATCACCAATAAAAGATTGATATTCATTCAAGTTTAATGGTCCTAAAATATAGCTAGTTAACATTATAATTATTGTTAGTGATAAAAAATCAGATTAAAAAATTCATCAAAGATTCTCTAATTAATCTTAAAATAAAAAATACGATTAATGGAGAAATATCAATTCCTCCAATAGGATTAATCATATTTCTAAAAGGTATTAATATTGGGTCTGTAAAATTATATATAATTCTGATAATAGGGTGGAATCTGTTGTGAGAAAACCATGATAAAATTATTCTAGAAATTAAAAAAAAATTAATTATATCAAATAATAAATTAATAATCTCAATCATAAAATTTTAATTTCTTTAATTTTTTCATCAACAATATTTAATTGAGTATTATATAAATTTTCTAAACCGAAAGCAGACACAGTAAAGGAAGCAACAGCCGTTCCATGCATCACTGCTTTTACAGGATTTTTCATTCCATGTTGCGCTATATAACCAAGAACTCCACCAGCAAAACTATCTCCTGCACCGGTTGGGTCAACTACCTCAACGTTAGGAACACAAGATACTCTTATAATTTCATTTTCAAAACCAATTACAGAACCCTTAGAACCCATTTTTATAATAACAATTTTTGGTCCATAAGATAAAAATTCAGATACTATTTTATTTAAATTATTATGACCAGATAGTTGAATGGCTTCTTCATCATTTAGAAGAAAAATATCAACTTTTTTTATTAACTCCTTTACTTTTTCTGGAAATAAATCAATCCATAAATTCATAGAATCAGCAGCTATTAAATGTGGTTTTTTTACTTTGGATATAACATCAAATTGTAAGTCTGGTTGAATATTTCCTAAGTATAATATAGGTTGATTGTAACTATTTACAATGTTTGGCTTAAATTGTTCAAATACTCCAAGCTCAGTAAACAAAGTATCTCTTTTTGAAAAATCATGATTGTATTTACCTCCCCAGCTGAAAGTGAGACCATCACTTTTTTCTACTGAATCAACATTGATATTATATTTTTTAAAAATATCCCAATTTTCTCTTTTGAAATCTTTACCAACTATGCCAATTAAAGAAACATTAGTGTATAATGATGATGATACACTAAAATAAGTAGAAGAACCACCAAGTATCTTTTCTCTCCTTCCTTTAGGAGTTTCTATTGTATCAAATGCTATTGAGCCAACTGCTAATATATCTTTAGAATCGTTCATTTTTATTATATATTATAAAATAATTAGATGCTTAATTTATAAATTAAGTCTATAAAGTTCATTATGAAAAAATTAATTTATTGCTCTCAGTGCTCAAAAAAAAATTCTTATTCAAATAAGGATGGTGAAATTAGATATCATTGTAAAAATTGTAAATCTATTCATTATCAAAACCCTAAGCCAACTGCTACTTTAATATGTATTAAAAATGACGAGATTCTGCTTGTTAAAAGAGCATTTGAGCCAGCTAAGGGAGAATGGAGCTTACCAGGTGGTTTTATTGAGCTTGGTGAAACACCGGAGGATGCAGCTAAGCGTGAACTTAAAGAAGAAACCAACCTTGATGGTGAAGCAGTTGAATTAATTGGAAGCTGTTCTCACTTTAATTCTATTTTTGGGGATGTTTTACTTTTAGGATTAACAATGAAAATTGATAATTGGGAAAACTTAATTCCAGGTGATGATGCACAATCAGCTGGTTTTTTTAAATTAAAAGATACTCCTGTAATGGCTTTTGAATGTCATAATAAAATTCTTTCAATTTATAAAAAATCATTATCTAAATTATCTATATGAAAATATTAATTATACATGGACCCAATTTAAATTTATTTGGCTTATGGTCTGCTAAGAATAATACTAAAGTTACAATCAATAAAGTAAATAGCAGTATTCGAAAGTACTCGAATGATAAAAATATAAAATTAAAAATTATTCAATCACATAGTGAGCCAAAAATTGTTTCTTATATACAGAATAATAGAAATAAGATTGATGGAATTATTATTACTCCTGGCCCATGGCAATATTCGGGCTATGTTTTATCTGAACTTTTTGATCTGATTAACATACCTTTTATAACAATTACATACAAAGTACGGGAACATATTAAGTTGTTAAATGGTTTTGAAAACTTAATAGATGAAGATATAATTAGAGCTCAAAAAGATGCAATTGAACTAATGATAAAAAAACTTACTAACAAGCTATGAAACCCAATAAACAATTTAGATTAGAAGATTTCCCATTTAAACATCATATTAATACAAGATGGAGAGATTTAGATGCTTTTAATCATATTAATAATGCTACATTTTTAAGCTATATTGAAGATGCTAGGACTCTTTTTTTTAAAAGATGGAAAACTAATTTTAAAGAAAAATCATTAATTGTAGCATCAGTAAAAATAGATTATATAAGTCAAGTCAAACATCCATCATCATTAATTATAGGACAAAAAATTACAAGATTAGGTACAAAAAGTTTTGATGTAAGTTCTGTAATATTTTCTGAAAAAACAAAAGAAGTTGTTTGTATTAGCACTGTAACGAGTGTCTGTTTTAATTTTATATTAAACCAATCAGTACCTGTTTTTGATGATATTAAAAAAGATTTTAAATTAACTATCTAGAATTTTATTCCATTCTTCTATTCTATTTTGAACTTCTAAATCAGGGGAAAAATCACCTATTATCTTAATTGATATAATTTTATCTCCTTGGACTATATCATTTACAACATCTAAATCATCTTGATGATGCACCTCCCCAAATACTGTATGATTATTATCGAGCCAAGGTGTCTCAATATGTGTAATAAAGAATTGACTCCCATTTGTTCCAGGTCCTGCGTTAGCCATAGATAAAACACCTCCCTTATCATGTTTTAATGAAGAATTAAATTCATCTTCAAAATCATAACCAGGTCCTCCTGTTCCTGTCCCTTGTGGACAACCACCTTGAACCATAAAATTATCAATTACTCTATGAAAACTTAAACCATCATAGTATCCTCGGTTGGATAAGTTTATAAAGTTTGCAATTGTAACTGGCACTTCTTTTTCGAATAAATTTAATTTAATTGTACCTTTATTTGTTTCAATATGTGCTTCCATATGTATCCTTTTTTAATTAATTGAGTTTAAAAATTTTCTTTTTTGATTTTTATAGTATTCATTACTAGGATCGGTTTCTATAGATTCATTAATTGTAATAATCGCTTTATCAGTCTCTCCAAGTTTCCAAAAAATTTCTGCTTTAGTATCATTAATCATTGCTTTATTTGTATCATTTTCGTCAATCATCGATAATGATAAATTTATTTTTTGTAATGCTTTATTGAGATTAGTATTTAATTCTGTCATTCTCCAACAATACTGATTAATAAAAAGGGGATCATCTGAAAATTTGTCTATATACTCTTCATATAAATCAGTTTCTTTTTTTTCTAAAAAACTAAACTTATAATACATCAACAAATCTATAATAGATTTTTTTAGTAAAAATGATTCAGGATATTTTTGAATATAATTTTCCATTGTTTGAGAATCATCATTTTTTAATTTTATCATACTTATTGCATAATTAGACTCGTGAAACATATTGTAGGATAAATCTTTATTTTCCAATACTTTTTCATACAGTTCAATTGAACTATCATAATCTCCTTTAGAAAAATATTTTTTAGCTAATTCAAAAATAGTTGTTGAACTATTATCTCCCAGTTTATATTTTGTTAGTAAATCTGTGAATGTTCCATTCCCAGATGAAATATTGTTTAGCTTTTTTAAAAAAGTTTTTGCTGAATAATAACCATACATTCTATCAATTTCATTTTTATTTTTATCAAAAAAAATAATCATTGGATATCCAGTTCCTTTAAACTTTTCAAATAAAGGCATACCATATTTTGATTCGGCATTTATTTTAATTGGAATAAAATTATTTTTTATATTTTGTACTACTTCATTGTTTGTAAAAGTCTCAGAGTCAAGTTGTTTGCAAGGTAAGCACCAATCAGTATAAAAATCTACCATGATGATTTTGTTATTTGGTAACTCAAAAGCTTCTTCTAATGTTCCCTCAAACCAGTTTAATTTTTGGCTATCACAGCTGAATATTAATATAAAAAATATGAAGTATTTTTTCATTAATTTTGAATATCAACAAGCTCAACTTCAAATATTAATGTTGCATTAGGTGGTATTACATTACCAGCACCACTACTACCATAAGCTAAATATGGTGGAATGATTAATGTTCGTTTACCTCCTATTTTCATTGAAGATAGTCCCTCTTCCCATCCTTTAATAACTCGCCCCTCACCAAGAACAAAAACAAAAGGACTGCCTCTATCATGAGAGCTATCAAATTTCTGACCACTCTCTAACTTTCCAGTATAATGAACAATTACTTTCTGTCCACTTTCTGGTATCGGTCCAGAACCTTCAACATGGTCAATTATTACCATACCACTATCTGATACTTTTTCTTCACCTGCTAGCTCAAAATCTGTATCTATAAATGGTTTTTTTATATCTAATAATTCAACTTCAAATATTAAAGTTGCATTTGGGGGTATACGATCACCTGCACCTCTTTTTCCATAGCCTAATTCTGATGGAATAATCAAAGTTCTTTTACCACCTATTTTCATTGTGGCAAGACCTTCATCCCAGCCTTTTATAACCCTACCTTGCCCTATTGCAAATTCAAATGGAACATTTCTATCAACTGAAGAATCAAAGACCGTTCCATCTTCTAGTTTTCCAGTATAATGGACAACAACCTTATCACCTTTTTCAGGATAGGCACCTTCACCAATTTTTATTTCTTTATATTTAAGACCTGAATCGTTAGTAATAATTTTATTATCCATACTTTCTCCCATTGTAAAACTTAAAATTATACATAAAATAAATAGTTTCATAAATTGTCTCCTAAAATAATATTTACAAGCATCACAATATCTGTAATATTTACAGTATTATCATTATTTATATCTCCTACACTACTAGTTGATTGACTAATCACCAAATTTACCAGAAATATTACATCTGTAACATTTACTGAGTTATCATTATTAATATCTGCACAAGTTGTATTGTCACCATTAGGGATTCCACAATTATCAATACATGTCGAGTTATTGCCGCCACAAACTCCACATACATCATTGATTAAGCCACTATTTGGAACTCCATCACATCCTAATTCTGATTCATCGTAAAAATAGCATCTATAAATCAATGTATTATCTAAAATAAATGGATTAGGAATATTGTTTTGGTAATTTGCAATTAACCAAGTTCTATTAATTTCTTCATCATTAGCTGGGTCATTTAAGTGCCATTGATATAAAATATCTTTCTGAGTATTAAAGAAATTATTATCGGCTTCATTAGTATATATTGTATAAAAATAAAACATACTTCTAGCAACATCTCCCTTAACATCTTCCCTGGGTTCAAAAACAGATGAATTATTTTCACTGTATTGATCTATATTATTAGATGGTATATAGCTATGATTATTTGCTAACCAAAGCCAATTACTTGTAGAATTATCAGGACTATTACCAAAAGCTTTATTACTTCTATAAGAATTAACATTTTCTTTACAAGGTCTTAAATGATGCATATCGCTTTTCATTGGGGAGCTTCCAGCTCCTAAACTTTGGGGCCATAGATGTTCACAATTCATACCATTTTCATATAAGTATGTACTTGGATCAACATTATTTGGTAAAGTAGTATAATAATTTGTATAAATACACTTAACCTGATTATTATTTAAATTTTTATCAACTTCTGAATAAAGTATATCTCTCGCATTATTATAACTAAGAACCGTATTCGTTTTATAATTATTATTTAAATAGTTTATTAATTCAGAACTATGAAGATTGTTCCCTATTTCATCCTGTGTGAATATAAACGATATAAACAGTACATATATTAATTTATTTTTCATGATTACTTGTTCTATATTATTTTTAAATTCTTATATATGCAAATAAAAAGAAAAAATATTTTTAAACAGTATAAATGGTTAAAAGAAAAAAATAAATTTTTTATAATTTCAGCTGACTATGATGGTTTAATATGTGCATCTTTTTTACATCATCATTTAAATTGGAAATTATCAGGATATTATGATTATAATTCCATTTGGCTTTCTGAAGATGCTCTAAAAAATAAAAAGGATTTAATTTGGGTTGATTTAAATATTTTACCATCATCAGGCAAATCTATTGGTAGCCAAATTGTAACACTTAATAATAATCCAATAGGTCTAAAAACATCTTGTAATCCTAATATTATTAACAATATTAATTCCGCAAACTTTAATATGAAATT
This sequence comes from uncultured bacterium, assembly GCA_965659495.1. Taxonomy (GTDB): domain Bacteria; phylum Fidelibacterota; class Marinisomatia; order SCGC-AAA003-L08; family D37C17. The sequence continues at coordinate 15,649 of CBFHVR010000025.1, read as the reverse complement.
TCCATTTTCAACACTTCTTTTTTTAATGTGGCTCCATAAAATAAATTATAGTAAAGAAGATATTGGAAAATTATTAATTTTAAACTCAGATAATAGTTGGATGAAAATCCAAAAATATTCTAAAAATATTGATTCTTGGACTAACATTCTAAGTGATTTTAATTGGGAGGATTTCAAGAAAAATATTAATACCATTGATTATGAAAATAAAATTGATCAATATTTATACCCAAAGTTAATTAATATAGGTGCAGTTTCTGGCTATAGTAAACTTACAAGCAAATATTTGAATATTAGAAGCAGAGAATGTAAGTTTAATCCAGATTGGGATAGTGATATAATACTTAAACTCTTTAATCTCTTTGCTGAAAATTTAAAGTGGACTCCTCCAAAGTTACCTGAGATAATCAAGCGAATTGAAGGTAAAAAACTTGCAATAAATATTGATCAAATTAAGAAAATAGGTTTGGATAAATTTTTAAAAAAATATAAAGTGTTTTCTTATGCAATCACATCTCCTAAAATATTAAAATACACAATTTTTAATAAATATGATAATGCAAAATCTGAATGAAATAATTAAAAACTATGGAAACCCTGATATTTTAATTGATTCATGGGAAAATAAATACGAAGGTTATGCAATATGGAAATCTGAGGATACTATTTTATGGGACTCTAGCGGTCTATTCCATTCTAATAAAAAAATCAAAAGCAGTCTTGATTCATTTCAAAAAATTATTGATCAATGGAAAAGTGAGGCAGGTACTATACCTGCTGTTGGATTTATTAGTTATAATTTTAAAAATATATTATATCCTAAAATTAAGTTTAAAAATTTTAATAAAGAATTTCCGTATTTATTTTTTGTTAAACCTCAAAAAGTTGTTAAATATAAAATTCAGGAATCAAATTATAAAAAATCAAAAATACAATTTTTAGATAATATTATTGACTATGATATTTATGAGAAAAAAATAAATGAAATAAAGAATGATTTATATAATGGGAATGCATATCAAATAAATTATACTATTAATACAATGTACAAATGTTTTGATAGTGGATTTGATACTTACCTTAGTCTAAGAAATATTGTTAAGCCCCCGCATGGTTATTATATGAAATTTAACGAATATGAAATATTAAGTTTTTCGCCTGAGTTATTTTTTAAAACTCAAAATAATATCATTTATTCCTACCCCATGAAGGGGACAAGAGGAAGAAGTCCAAATCAGAAAATAGATCAAAAATTAAAACTTGAGCTTGAAAAATCGTCTAAAGATATGGCTGAACATTTAATGATAGTAGATCTTTTAAGAAATGATATAGGAAAAATTTCAACATATGGTGGAGTTAAAGTAAATGATATTTTCAATATAAAAAGTTTTAAAACTGTTCATCAAATGGTATCCTGTGTAGAAGGAAATTTAAAAAAGAATATTAAAGAATCTGATATTATTAAGGCGTTATTCCCTGGAGGATCTATTACAGGCGCACCAAAAGAAAGTGCAATGAGAATAATAGATAAACTAGAGAATTATAGCAGAGATTTATATACTGGTTCTATTGGCTATATTAATAAAAATGGTGATTTAAATTTTAATATTGCTATTAGAACAATGACTATCAAAAATAATAAAGGAAGTTATCCTGTAGGGGGAGGAATTGTTTGGGATTCAAACGCAAAAGATGAATGGAAAGAAACTAAGATAAAGAGCGAAATTTTATCTTCTTTAATATGCTAAATAACTATGTATACTATATAAATGGTCGTTGGGTAGAGTCTGGCCAAGCAAAAATTTCTTTTCATGATTTTGGGTTTTTATATGGATATGGATTATTTGAAACATTAAGATTTGATAATAAAAATATATTTTCTTTAGATAGTCATATTAATAGAATTTTATCGGGATTAGAAATAATAAAATTATCTCATAAATATGATCAACAATCCTTAGTATTATTATTAAATACAATTATTAAAAAAAATTGTTTAGAAAATGGTTTAATCAAAATTATTATTACTTCAGGGGATTCATTAAATAAAAATACAAATCCTAATATTTATATTAGTATAAAACCGCTTTATGATTTTCTATATAAACCGGTTAAAGTTATATTTTTTAATGAAGAAAAATTTCCAATAATTAGATTTTCTCCTGCTTTAAAATCATTAAACTATATTGGTAACATGTTAGCTAAAAAAGAGTGTGAAAGACTTGGTTATTATGAGCCTGTATTTTATAATAAGAATAAAGTTATTACTGAATGTGCAGTAAGAAATATTTTTTTTATCAAGGATAATAGTTTATTGACACCATCATTAGATTTAGGCGTTTTACCTGGCGTAATGAGAAGCACTATAATCTCTATCGCTATAAAGAATAAGTTAAATATTTCAGAAAGTCATATAAAAAAAGACGATGTAAAGCATATGGATGAGGCTTTTATATCATCAACAGGTATAGGTTTATTGCCTTGTTATTGGGATAATTGGAATTCAAAATTTGAAATCACAAACAAGCTTAAAAAAGAGTTATTTTATAGAATAAATAATGATTAATTTACTACTATGAAACCTGCATTGCTAACTCCTGAAACTATGTCTATTAAAGGCATAGATTTACTCAAAAAAATTCAAGATGATTTTATTGGATTAGATACAAAGTATAAATTAGCAGATGGAACAATCTCTCCAAGAATATATTTAGATTCTACTGCTTCTACTTTAATGATGGGAGCAGCCCATAGAGCTTCGAAAAAATTTTTAAATCATTATTCTAATACACATTCTTTGCTTCATTTTAGTGCTAGAATTTCAACTAAAACATACGCGTGGATTCATAATAGAATCTTAGACTTTGTCCATGCAGATAAAGATGAATATACATGTTTTTTTATGGGTAGCGGAGTTACTGCTGGAATGAACAGGATAGCAAAAACTTTGAATAGATTAAGACCTGAAAGAGATATAGTTTTAGTTTCTATGATGGAACATCATTCCAACGATCTTCCACATAGAAAGCATGGTGGCAAAGTAATTCATATTCCACTAGAAAAAAATCATCAAATGGCTGGTAAAATTAATACCGAAATTTTAGAGCAATATTTAGAGAAGTTTTCAGATAGAATTAATTATGTTTCAATAACGGGTTTAAGTAATGTTACGGGTATAATTAATTCTATTAATAAAATTGCACAAATTGTACATAAATACAATGTGTATTTAGTTGTGGATGCAGCACAAATGGCTGCGCACGTACCAATTCAAATGAGTGGTTTTTCTAATAAAGATAAGGAAATTGATGTTCTATTATTTTCAGGACATAAAACTTACGCCCCTGGTTCTCCAGGAGTTGTTATTGCAAGAAAAAAATTTTTGAATGCCATTGAACCAGAAGAAGTTGGGGGCGGTATGGTAGATAAAGTTTATCCTGATAACTACTTTGTAACTAAAAAGTTTCCAGATAGAGAAGAAGCAGGTACTCCCAATATTTTAGGAGCAATTACTTTAGGTTCTGCTATTCATATTTTAGATACTATTGGAATGAATAATATTTTAGAAGAAGATAAGAATTTAATTCAATATACAATGAACAAGTTAACTGAATTTAAAGAAGTTCATATATATGGTGACACAGACATTCAAAATTGCCCAAGAGCAGGAACAATTTCTTTTAATATTTCAGGAATGGATCATGGTTTAGTTGCGGCTATATTAAATGATTATTTTAATATTGCTGTTAGAAATGAATGTTTTTGTGCTCATCCCTATGTTCAGCAAATGTTATCTACCACTCATAAAGAACAACTGGATAATTGCGAATCTATAAATAGTAATCTATCTTGGAAAATGGAACCTTGGATGGGTATGGTAAGAATTAGTTATGGAATTTATAATAATATTAGAGATGTTGATATCTTAGTATCATCAATTAATAAATTAATCACCAATAAAAATTATTATAAAAGTCAGTATAAAATTGATGAAAATGGAGATTATAAGCATATTAATTTTCAATTTTCAAGCGATGATTTTTTTAGTTTAACTGAGACTATTGATCAAGAAATCAAAATATTGTAGTAAATGAGTATTAAAGATAGAATTAAGAATTTAACCAATACGTTAAATAAACACAATATAAACTATTATGTATACGATAATCCCACAATATCAGATTTTGAATATGACATATTGCTTCGAGAATTAGAAGAATTAGAAAATAAAAATCTTCAATATAAGAATCAAAATTCTCCAACTATGAGAGTTGGTTCTAACCCTTTAAAAGAATTCGGTACAATTAAACATAGGTTGCCCATGCTATCATTAGCAAACGCAATGAATGAAAATGAATTAGAAGATTTCAATAAACAAATAATAAAATTAGGGTTTCAAGATGTAGAATATGTTGCAGAATTAAAGCTCGATGGTCTTGCAGTAGAATTAGTTTATGAAAATGGTCAATTTATATATGGTTCTACAAGAGGAGATGGTTTTAAAGGAGAAGATATAACTACTAATTTAAAAACGATTAAAGGCATTCCATTATCTTTAGTTGGAGACAGAATTCCTGCCTTATTAGAAGTTAGGGGCGAAGTTTTTATCAATAAAAAAGATTTTAAAAAGTTAAATAGTAACAGAATTAAACAAGATTTAGTTCCATTTGCAAATCCTAGAAATTGTGCTGCTGGAAGTTTAAGGCAACTAGATCCGAAAATAACATCCAGACGACCACTTAGAATTTATTGTTATGGACCAGGTGAGATTAAAGGATTTGAATTTGATAGTCAAATAGATTTTTTAAATTATTTACCAAAATGGGGATTCCCAGTTAATCCTCATATAAAATTAGGTAGTGGATTAAATTTTTTAAAGAAATATTATAAATCAGCAGAGAAATTAAGAGAAAAAATAGATTATGATATAGATGGTGTTGTTTTTAAAGTTAATGCTTATCTTTTACAAAAAAAATTAGGTGAAAGAAGTAAATCACCTCGATGGGCAATTGCAGGAAAATTTAAAGCTGAGCAGGGTATAACAAAGGTATTAGATATACAAATAAGTGTAGGTAGAACAGGTGCATTAACCCCCGTCGCTAAACTAGATCCTATAAAAATTGGTGGTGTTATAATATCCAATGCAACATTACATAATCAAGATGAAATTAATAAAAAAGATATAAGAATTAATGATTACGTATTAATTCAAAGAGCAGGTGATGTTATTCCAGAAATATTGAAAGTTATTAAAGAAAAAAGACTTAGTCATTCAAATCAATTTTTTATTTCCAAAGTATGTCCTATCTGCAAATCAGAAGCATATAAAAAAAATAATAATGCTGTTTTGCGATGCAGAAACTCTAATTGTAAAGCAATTATAAAAGGAAAAATTGAACATTATGTTTCAAAAAATTGTATGGATATTATCGGGCTAGGTACAAAAATAATTGACTTATTAATTATGAATAATCTTCTAAGCAATATTTCAGATATATATAAATTAAAAATTAAAGATTTGATAAATCTTGAAAGAATGGGGCCAAAATCAGCTGAAAATATTATCAATTCAATTAATCAATCTAAGCAAACTACATTAGCTAAATTCATTAATGGCCTAGGAATTAGAAATGTAGGTTTAAATGCATCTAAATTATTAGCAAAAAAATTCAACAACGATATTTTCAAATTAATCAATTGCAACTACGATGAGTTAATTAATATAAATGAAATTGGTGAAATAATGGCAGATTCAATTATTAAATATTTTAGTGACGAAAAAAATATTAATATTATTAATGAATGTTTATCTTTCAATTTAAATTTTAATTCTTTTAGAGTAATTCAATCAACAGTATTAAAAGATAAATCATTTGCCTTTACTGGCAGTTTAAAAAATTACTCTAGGTCACAAGTTGCTGAGATTGTTGAATCATATGGAGGATATTTTTCATCATCTCTTAATAAGAAAACTGATTATTTGATATCAGGGAATAAAAGCGGGAGTAAACTTTCTAAGGCAAAATTGTTAGGTATTAAAATATTAAATGAAAAAGAATTTTTAGACTTATTAGGGAAAATTTAATTACGTGCTAAATATCACAATATAATTAAAATTAAAATGGTAAAATTATTAATTAATTATTCAATTATTGATTAATTAAGGGAGGAGTAATAAGCTGTTTTATCATAATAAAGCCCCAATTTTGGGGCTTTATTATTTTATTCTGGAACAAATTCAATTTTTTATAGTATATATATTAAAGGTAATGTCAATAGTTACAACTCCTCCTAAGTTGTTGACTTAATAAATAAGAAGCTAGTTTAAGCTAGCTTCTTATTTCCCTTTTTATAAATTTTCAAACTCTTCCTTAGTATAAGTTTTCAATATAACAGCGTGAATTTCTTTTTGAATAAAATTACTAATAATAGAATAGATAAGCTGGTGTCTTTTTAATAGTGATTTATTTTTAAAATCGTCCGAAACAATTTTCATTCTTAAATGAGAACCACCTTTATAATTTGCATGATTTGTATGTTGAGATGATGTGTCTTTAATTTCAAAATAGGATATATTTAATTCTTCTTCAATTAATTTTTGAATCTTTTCTTTAATCATAAGTTTAAATATTATTACTATTTAGTTTATTTGAAAGCTCCATTGTATTAACTGCATAATTTAAAGCGTCTTCTTTTGATATCAATCCATCATTATATAATTTTATTATTGAATCATCCATACGTATCATTCCATCTTTTAGACCGCTTAATATATAATTATCAATTTGATGAATATTATTTTCACGTATTAAGGATTTAATTGATGGCGTATTAATAAGCACTTCAATGGCCAGAGATCTTTTTTTATCTTTATTAGGTATTAATTGTTGAGATATTATACCTAACAAATTTAATGATAATGTTGTTCTAATAATACTTTGCTTTTCAGGTGCAAAAGCATTTACCAATCTATTAATTGTTCCTGCAGCATTATTTGTATGAAGCGTTCCTAAAACTAAATGTCCTGTTTCAGCTATAGTTAGAGCAGCATTCATTGAATCAACATCTCTTAATTCTCCAACTGATACTACATCAGGATCTTGTCTCAGTACACTTTTTAATGAATCACTAAAACTTTTTGTATCAGAACCTATTTCTCTCTGATTTATCAAAGAGTTTGAATGCTCATACAAATATTCAATGGGGTCTTCAATGGTTATAATATGTGCATTATTTTCATTTGAAATCTTTTTAATAAGCGCAGCCATTGTTGTAGATTTACCACTACCTGTTCCACCTGTGATTAATATTAAACCTTTTTTATTTAAGGTTAAATTTGAAATCGACTCAGGTAGACCAAGAGAATTTAAATTAGGAATAGAATAAGGTAATTTCCTGAACGTAGCTGCTACATTACCTCTTTGTTTAAAAATATTTACTCGGAATCTACTGACACCTTTAATTCCAATTGAAAAATCTATATCATTGCCTTCTGATAGAGATGAGAGACGGTTTTTATTTAAATGGTTTTTTAAAATCTCATTTAGTGCATCTGGTATTAATTTATTTTCATTTAAATTAATTAATTCTCCATTAACTCTGATCTTGGGTGGTGAACCAACAGTTAAATGCAAATCACTTGCATCACGCTCAACCATATCGCTTAACATTTTTTCTAAAGTCATAATATTAAATTAATTTTTTTGGTATTAAATACTATTCATACATATCATACTTGATTTCTTTTGTCCAATATGATATATTCAAGGTATCAGGTATGGTGATAGATAAATTAAAATTACCATTATCTCCAGGATCAAGGGATGTATCAGAAATAACTCCATTATCAAACATAATTGTATTTCCACTTATAAAAATAGAATCAACTAATGCTGGACTCGTATCTTTCTCCCATAAATAATAAACCACTCTTATAAAATCACCTCTTCTACTGCCATTATTAATGATTGAACCTGAAAATGTTAAATTATTTTTACTAATTTTTTCTTCAATTGACATTTCATTAAACACAATATTTGCCTTCAATGGTTCCATTTCTTTAATTGAGCTAACCTGTAGTTTATCAATTTTTAATTGACCTATTCTTGTTTCAACAATCAAATATTCAGCATTTTCCTGAACAATTTTTCCTTGAATTATAGTTCCATTATTAATAATAATTTCATGTTCGATTTTAGGAGTCTTGACTAACTTTAATATCTCAGAATTAATTGATGGAGCAATTAGACTTGATTCATACTCTAATATTTGAGCATTTAATTCATTTATTTTAAATTCTAAGTCTTCAATTTTATCTTTTAGTGGATAAAATGGATTATGATTTACATGTTTAATTTCTTTTATAATTTTTTCTGGAATTATTTTTACATCAGAATCATCAGATACAGCTTCTTCTTTACCTGCACAGCTTGTAGATAGTACTAACAATGATGATAATAATATATTTATTAGATATTTCATTTATTTGATTGCATAGCTTTTAAGCTAGCCTGCCTAATTTTATTTTTATATAATTCACCTGCATCTAAAGAATTAGCTAAATTATTTAATTCATAATAATAATCGTAATTATATGAATCCTCTAAGATCGGAATCAATTCATCTAAAACATTAACATCTTCAAATGTTGATAATGACTGTATCGCTTTAATTCTAAGTAATCTTGGGAATCCATCTGTTTTAGCTACTTCAATAAAAACAGGTTTTATTTCTGGGTTTGAATAATCCTCTAGACTTCCCATTAAAGAATGTAAAACAGCATGATATCTATTTTTACCAATCTGATATGATTCTAGCAACGCCATCAACAATCTATCTCTTTCAACTATCCCCATTGAGTTATTTATAAATTTATGCATTTGATCATTAGAACCTGGTGAACCTAGCATCGAAACAAAAAAATCCACTAATTCTGGAGCATTTTTTCTTGATAAAATTTCTATAGCTCTATTTCTAATATGTAAATCAATATCATCATTTTTTGCAATATCCATAAGTAGAGGTATTGCACGATCATCTTCTAATTCTCCAAGAGATAGTGTTAATAATTCATTCATTCTTTGATGATTTTTTAAACTTATTTCATATAATTCTAATAATGTTATTACTTTATCTTCACTATTATTTTCACCTATAGATTCTATGATTTCAGCTCTCAAATCCATTATTTGCATTTCAGAATTTGATAGACCTTTAATTAAACCAGCAGAACTTTCAGGTGAATCAAAAGAAATTAAAATCTTTAATGCATTTTTCATTATTTCCATTTCCAGGAAATCAGAATCAGCTATAGTTTCAAGTATTGCTGTTTTAAGTGATGGATCTTTTGATGAAGATAATATGTTTAGTGATTCTAATCTAACTTTAAGAATTTGATTTTTATCCTTATAAATTTCTATTAACAATTCTAATGAACCAGATTTTTGAGAATTAAAATCAGACCTTATCTTATTTAAATCATCCATTGTATATGGATCTTTAACTAGTATAATATCTTTCTTAGGAGATGAGTCCTTTGATTTCCTCCCAAATAATCCGCTTCTTTTTTCTTGTCCTAATGATGAACCGTCATCTTCAGGATATATCAATCCCACTATTAGCATCAATGGTAAAATTATTAATATTATTTTTTTCATCTTTATATATTTGCCCGCTGTGTAGTTATCAAATATTATTCATATATGATAGCTAAATCAAGATAAATTTAAAAATTCCTTCCAGTCACCTTGCCATGATTTTCCATTATCTATAAACGTTACTGTAAATTTTCCCAGCCAATCACCTAAATAAATTATTTCTTTATTATTTTCTCTAATAATTCCCGTTTGATGATAATGACCTATGCAAATAATATCATATCCTAATCGCCATTTTTGATTTGCGTAATCATAAGTATCTTTTAATATTATTTTCTTATATTGATCATGGTGATTATAATCAGAGCTAGATTTAGAAATTTTTTTTGAAACTGCACATGTTATTGAAGGAGGAAATAAATTATATAAAAATATAAACAACTTAGACCGAATGATTTTTTTCATAATTCTATATCCGACATCAGATTTTAAAATTCCATCTCCGTGAGTAATTAAAATTTTTTTATTATTTGAATTTAATTCCAAATCTCCCTTATAAAATTTCAATCCAGTTTGAGCATTTAGATAACCAAAATCCCAAAAATCATGATTTCCAGCGACATAATGTATTTTAATATTACTATTGTATAAATCTTCAAGAGCATTTAAAATACTATCATATCCAGAAGGAATTTGATTTTTATATTCAAACCAATAATCAAAAAAATCACCTCCAATAATTAAAGATCCTTTTCCTTTAGATTTGATTTTATCAAAAACTTGGAAGATTTTATCTCGTCTCTTATTTTCCTTAGAATCATTATTCATTGAAAAATGATTATCAGACACAATGTAATATGGTTCATTCATAGTATAGAATAATTGAATTAAATTATATGCAAGTACAAATGTAAATTAATAAGAAAATGAAAAAATATAAATACATATTATTAATAAATATTTTTATTTCTGTATTATTACCACAATACGGTAAAAATATTGTACAATACGAAAATTTTGATTGGCATTTTATTCAAACTAAAAATTTTGATATATATTACTATGGCGAAGGAGAAAATCAATTAGATATCATTGCTGAATATTGTCAAGGAGCAAACAGTAAAATATCAATGTATATGGGTTGGGAATTAAAAGAGCGTAGCTCAATTATTATATATAACTCTCATAATGATTTTCAGCAAACTAATGTAGTTGATAGTTACTTACAAGAAGGCGTTGGAGGAGTAACAGAACTTTTAAAAAATAGAGTAGTAATTCCTTTTGATGGTTCTTTGAAAGAATTTAAACATGTTATATATCATGAATTAGTCCACGTTTTTATTAACGATTATATTTATGGAGGTTCTTTAAAAAGTTTAATAAATAGTAATAGTGTTTATATTCCTCTATGGATGAATGAAGGACTTGCTGAGTATTTGTCTGGTTATTGGGATGCTAATTCTGATATGTGGGTTAGAGATTTAGCAATTAACTATGATCAGTTGCCTACTATTAATGATTTAAATGGGTATTTAGCATATAGAGGAGGACAATCTGTTTGGAGATTCATTACTAGTAAGTGGGGTGAAGAATCAATATCAGAAATATTTTTTCATATAGATAATAGAAAAAATATTAATCAAGGTCTTGAGAATGCTATTGGAATTAATTTAGAAGAATTAAATAATCAATGGCGAAAATATTTAAAAAAAGAGTATTGGCCTGATATTGAATATAGAGACGATATTAGAGATATTTCTAGACAGCTGACCAATCATATTGACTTATATAATAGTTATAATATAGCGCCATCTCCTTCTCCAAATGGATTTGAAGTTGCAATGTATTCAAATAAAAATGGAGAAATGGGCATCTATATTATCTCAATGATAGATGGAAAATTTATAAAAAGAATAATTAGTGGTAATAAAACATCAGAGTTTGAAGAATTACATATATTAAAGCCAGGAATTTCATGGTCACCTGATGGTAATAAAATTGTTTTTGCTGCAAAATCTGGCAAATCAGATGCATTATTTATTTTCGATTTAAACAATTCTTCAAATAATATAAAGAAAGTTTTTAATCTTGAAGGGATATTTAGACCAACATGGAATCCAACAGAGAATCAAATTGCATTCGTGGGAAATAATGGTATGTCTAGTGATATATATATTTATGATATTGATACTGATAGTTTAAATAATATAACCAATGATTGGTTTAGTGATATTCAAGTATCATGGCATCCCAATGGTAAAGAATTATTAATGATTTCAGACAGAGGAAATCACTTGCAATCTGGTTTTATGAGTAATTCTTCAAATTTTATAGATCATGATGTCGAAAATCTTGATATATACAAAATAGATATTAATGGAGAAAATATTATCAGATTAACTGATACTTTAGAAAATGAAACATATGCTTGTTATTCTCCTGATAATAATAAAATTGCATTTATTTCAGATAAATCCGGAGTAAATAATATTTATATTTCAGACTTTAACGGTAAATTTTCAAAGCCAGTCACAAATGTTATGACTGGAGTTACTCAATTAGATTGGATATCTAATAATCAATTAATTTTTACAGGTTTTTATAAGAGTGGATATGATATATTTATTTTATCAAATATTAATCGATTAATCGATAATGAAATAAAAATCAAACCTTCAAATTGGAAAAATGATAAAGATGTTTCATTGCTTAAAAAATCAAAAGGATTCAATATTAAAAATAATAATTTTCAAAATTATATTTTTGATGGCAAAACACAAGATTATAATTCAATCAATATATTAGATGAATCTTTATTAAAAGATAAAAATAACAATTACATCCAAAATAAATATAATACTCGCTTTACTTTAGATTATGCACAGGCTTATTATAGTTATGATTCTTATTATGGCTCTCAAGCAATGGCTATGTTTTTATTTAGCGATATTTTAGGTGATCACAGAATAAGTTTAAGTACAGAAATGCAAATTGATTTTAAGGAATCAGATTATTATTTATCCTATAGATATTTAAAGAATAAAATTAATCATGATATTACGTTTTACCATCAAGCATATAAAACTGATATTTATGCATCTTTTGATTATTCATCATATCAATATACCTTGAACAGAAATATAGGATTCAATTATTTGTTTTTCTTACCATTTTCAAGGTTTGATAGATTGGAGGGTGGATTAAGCTATAATCATCTTATAAAAGAAGAGTCTGAATTAAATACATTTTCTGGTAATGAATCAACATTGGAATATGATTCTTATAATATCTTTAAGCCTCATATTAAATATGTCTGGGACAATACACGATGGTTTTATTTATACCCGGTTAGTGGTACAAGATCTTATATTAAATATGAAGTTGTTCCAGAATCTAGCCTTAATGATTATATATTTGAAACAATGACTTTAGACCATAGAACTTATTTTGAATTATCTTATAAGAATAAAATAAGTTTTGCAAGTCGCGTTTTCCTAGGTTCTAGTTGGGGAAAAGATAGAAGACTCTTTGGTGTTGGGGGTGGTCCTTGGATTTTTTCAGATACAAATAATATGGTTAATTCTGACTATGAAGATGCTTTACCATTTGATGATTTTTATTTTATGAATAATTTTATTTTCCCTGTAAGAGGATATCCAATGGCTGAGAAGTATGGTAGAAAGGCGTTGTTGATGAACTATGAATTAAGATTTCCTTTTTTAATGTATTATTTTCCTTCAATTAAATTTTTAGGACAATTATTTGGTGTAGCATTTGTCGATATGGGAGCTGCATGGAATGATGATTTCCCAAAATTTAGAGATAGAAAAAATTGGGAAACAAACTCAAACACAAATATTGCAGATAATAATATCGGTTGGATTATGTCATATGGATTTGGTCCACGATTTATTTTTCTGAATATGGCTTGGAAACTTGATTATGCAAGACAATACAACCCCATTAATGGAAATAAATCCAATAGATTTTGGTATCTTACGATAGGATATGATTTTTAAATTCTAATATTATGAATAATCGAATATATATTTATACTGATGGTGCATGCAAAGGCAATCCTGGTCCGGGAGGATGGGGAGCTCTTTTAAAATATAATGAACACCAAAAAGAAATTAATGGATTTTGTTTAGAAACAACTAATAATATTATGGAATTAACAGCTGTCATTGAAGCACTCCTAATTATTAAGAAAAAATCTGATATTACAATTATTACCGATTCAAATTATGTTAAAGATGGGATAACTAAGTGGATTTCAAATTGGAAAAAAAGAGGTTGGAAAACTTCTAATAAAAAACCTGTAAAAAATAAAAATCTTTGGGAAAAATTAGATACTCTTACAAGCAATCATAATATAAAATGGGAATGGGTTAGAGGACATACTGGTAATCCAGGAAATGAAAAAGCTGATCAGCTAGCTAATGATGCAATTAGTAGTAACTTATCCTAGAATCAAATTAATAAGTAATATAATATCTTGAACATTGATAACACTATCTTGATTTAAATCTGCAGCTTCATTTGAAGCATTACTAAGAATAATATTTACTAACTGTACGACATCTAACACATTGATTAGTGAATCAAAATTAATATCTCCTAATACTATTGGATTTTCTTCTATTGATAATGTAATTGGAAAGGACTGATTATAATCAATATATCCATTTTGGTTTGATAGTATATTTAAAGTAAAACTAATCTCAGAATCAGTAATATCAGGATTAACTAGAATATTAAAAGGCTCCTCAATATTAATACCTACATCTCCAGATGAAATATTGCCAATAAAAACATTTTCATTTAAAATTTCAACATTTGAATCTGACTCTAATAGAACTGAAACATTAATAGCATCTCCCCAATCAGCATTATTAAAAAGAATGATAGATAATTGTATTTGTTCTCCAGGGTTTATATTTCCATCGCTATCATTTGCAATAAAAACATCTTCACCTGAATATTCAAGCTTTGGAAATAAAGGCGTTGTTATGGCTGCCAATGCATCGACTTTTCCTTTACCTAGCATTCCTTGAAGATAAGTTTCTGTATTAATATCATAAATTATAGGGTTAGCAGTTTCTAATACCATGGTTTGGATCATTTCATTAGTCCAATCCATATTATATGATTTTAGTAATCCAAATACACTTGCTGCAACTGGTGCAGCCATTGAAGAGCCATCCCAGCTTTGATAACTATTACTGCCTGTACAACTTCTAATACCTTCACCTGGAGATGCTAAATCTATTGTTGATCCATACGTTGCCCAGTGATTCCATGAATTATTTGTTCCAATTGGGCATACAGATACAACATTATCATATCCAGATGGATAATGAGATGAATTTGATTCTCCCCAGTCACTATTCCAGTCTCCACCATTACCACCAGCACAAACAATTATAGTATTGTATTGATTAAAGCATGTATTAATAACACTTTGCTCATATTGACTATATCCAAGTCCTCCCCAACTGTTATTGACTACAGAAAAACCTTTTGAAAAATAACCTGCTTTAGAAGCATATAAAATTCCATCAAATCCATCAGTGATATAGATATCGTTCTGTTGATTTTCTGTTGAAACTTTTACTGACATAATACTGCAATTAAAGGCAGTAGATGCTATACCCGTTGAATTATCAGTTGTTGATGATAATAATCCAGCGACATGAGTTCCATGAGACCAACCACCTGAGTTTGGTGGATTTGGATCATTGTCATCCATTCCGCTAATCCCAGAAGGATCCCAACCAATTAAATCATCTATATATGTACTTGAATTATTATCCCAATCATCATCATCAATTCCATTTAGATCACCAGGATCTAAATACCAGTTATTTCCTGATCCTTCAATTGTTCTTCCATCACCGTCAGCATCTTCACCTAAGTTTTGCCAAAGATTATTTCTTAAATCTGGATGGTCCCAATTTACTCCTAAATCTACAGAAGCTAGAATAACATCTTGATTTCCAGGAATTAATCCATTATCAAACCATAAGTCCCATACAAGATTTGAATTAATA
>CBFHVR010000024.1:0-15657 GCA_965659495.1 uncultured bacterium | reverse complement strand
AAAAGTCGTAGTTGAATCAAATGTAGGGAAGGGCTCAAATTTTACATTAATAATTCCAAACAAAGTTTAGTTAAGGTATGAAATTATGAAATATTTATCTGAAGTAATAGGAACTTTTTTCCTTGTTTCAGTTGTTGTAGGCTCTGGAATAATGGCAGAAAATTTAGCAAATGGTAATAATGCTGTTGCACTTTTAGGAAATACTATAGCAACAGGAGCAATTTTATTTGTTCTTATAAAAATGTTTGGCTCAATATCCGGAGCTCATTTTAACCCAGCGGTATCTTTTGTATTTTATTTAAGGAAAGAGCTTAATAAAAAAGACCTTTTAAATTATATAATTATTCAAGTTATCTCAGGTCTCATGGCAGTAATATCTGTTCATTATATATTCCAAATAGAATTATTTCAAATATCTACAAATATAAGAGGAGAAATACCTTTATTAATTAGCGAGATTATAGCAACTTTTGGTCTTGTTTTAACAATTTTATTAATTAGAAAAAATGATGAAAAATCAGTAGCTATGGGAGTAGCGCTGTTTATAACAGCAGGATATTGGTTTACTTCATCAACTTCATTTGCTAATCCAGCTGTAACAATTTCTAGAGTATTCACAGATACTTTTACAGGGATTGCTCCAGAGTCTTTGCTTTATTTTATATGTGGACAAATTGTTGGCTGTATAATTGCAAATTATACTTTTAATATATTTGATAAGAAATAATTAATCAAAAATCATTTCTTTAAGATTATTGCATGGCTTAAAGAAGAATGATTCATTTTCAACTTTAGAACTTATTTTATTTTTCATTTCAGTAGTTAGAGGGGTTGAATCAAAAATAAAAATAAATAAAGAGATACTTACTAAACCTTTAACAAGACCTACCAATCCTCCTAATATCATATCTGCAATTACTTTTAATTCTGGATCTTCAAGTTGAAGAATAAAAATATTTGTAATAAGTCCAATAAGTAAGGAAGATAGAACAATAAGAACCATGAATAAAAATAGATTTAATAACTCACTTTGCTGAAAGAAAACAAAAAATTGCTTTTCAAGGTTTTGAAGGACAATTTTAGATATAAATATACTTCCAATTAAACTAATGGTCGATTTAGAGCTTAGAATAAGCTTGGAGTAGGCACCAGATACTGCAAATCCTACTAATATAAAAATTATTATTATGTCTAATGGGTTGATATTCATGATTGTAATTTACAATAACAATTAAAATCTTCCAATTATTGACTTAGTTATCTTGCTTTAATCCCTTCTAATGATATAAATTATTAAACTAAATAATAAAGGATATAATGAATTTAGATGTTAAGAAGATAATTAATCTTCATAAAATAGACACAAGACTTCAAGAGATTCACGATGAAAAGGGTGGCCTCCCCGATATTATTAATAACCAAATAGAAAAAGTAGATGAATTAAAAAATAAAATTCATCATTCCGAGGAAGAAATCAAATTATTAAATAAAGATAGATCAGCTTGCGCATCAAGTATAGAAGATTTTAATAGTAATCTTGATAAGCATAATAAGTTGATGGATAAAGTTAAAAATAATAAGGAATATGACGCCCTGCTTTTAGAAATCGATCATTTAAAAAAAGAAAATAATGAATTGCAATCTAAAGTTGATAATATAAATAGCTCACTAGATGATTTGAATACTTCAAATGAAGAAGTTAATAAAGAAATTGATCTGTTAAGTGAAAAAATAAATCAAAATGAAAGCGAACTAAAAGAAAAAAGTGTTGAATTTAGCATTGAAGAAAAATTACTTGAAAAAGATAAAAAGAAAGTAATATCTGAAATTGCTGACAGTTTATTTTTAGATAAATATAAAGAAGATAACGAAAGTTTGGTTGCAGCTGTTTACAATGGTTCATGCGGATCTTGTTTTAATAGTTTGCCAGCACAATCGTTACAGGATACAAAAAATGGCAAATTGATTACTTGTCCAAGTTGTTCTATTTATCTATATTTTGATGAAGATAGTCAATAATTAGTTTTTTGAGATTAACTGGATAACTGCTCTTTTTTAAAGAGAGGAAAGTCCGAACTCCACAGGACAAGATGCCTCATAATAAGAGGAACTAATTTTTAGTTGGAAAGTGCAACAGAAAGTATACCGCCATTTATGGTAAGGGTGAAACGGAGGTGTAAGAGACCCCCAGGAATAGTTGAAAAATTATTTGCTATGTAAACCCCATTTGGAGCAAGATCAAGAAATCATGTGTTGTCCGCACTTAATGATGGGTAGATCGCTAGAATTAAATTGAGAAGTTTAATCCAGATGAATAGTTATCTACTTACTTTTGTAAGTAACAGAATTCGGCTTATAGGTTAATCTCAAAATATTAATAAACATAAATTATGAAAAACTCATTTATTAAAGATATAGCGTTTTACGTTCCAGAAAAAATTCTAACGAATGATG
Source organism: uncultured bacterium (assembly GCA_965659495.1). Lineage (GTDB taxonomy): Bacteria > Fidelibacterota > Marinisomatia > SCGC-AAA003-L08 > D37C17. The sequence continues at coordinate 13,203 of CBFHVR010000024.1, read as the reverse complement.
ATTTGTCAACTATGATGGATACATCAGATGAGTGGATTAAAACACGTACTGGGATAGAGAAAAGGCATTCAACTGGTGACACAAATATGGGCCCAGCTGACTTGGCTGTTTTAGCTTCAAATAAACTTTTTGAAAAAATTGGAATAGATAAAAATGAAATAGATTTTGTTGTGTTTGCAACATCAACACCTGATTACTATGTTCCAGGTTCAGGTGCTCTATTCCAAGAGAAAATGGGATTAGAGAATATAGGTGTTTTAGATATCAGGCAAGGTTGTTCTGGTTTTACTTATGCTTTATCTGTTGCTGATAAATTCATTAAAACAGAAACTTATAATAAAATTTTAGTAATAGGAGCAGAAGTACAAACCACTCAATTAGATTTTGATAATGATGGTAGGGGAACAGCTGTTTTATTCGGTGATGGTTCTGCTGCATGTTTATTAACCTCTACAGATAGTGATAAAGGAATTTTATCTGCTCACTTGCATTCAGATGGAAAATATATAGATGTGCTTTCAAGTTCGCACCCTAGTTCAAAATATAAAGATATAATAAGTGAAGATAATATTAAAAAACGACAACATCATATTCATATGAACGGTAGGGAAGTATTTAAGCATGCTGTTAGAAGATTTAAAGAAGTTATTTTAGAAGGACTTGAATATAATGATCTAACAATTGATGATGTAGATATGGTTATCCCTCATCAAGCAAATTATAGAATAACTCAAACCGTTCAAAAACAATTAGGAGTTAGTGAAGATAAAGTATTTTCAAACGTTCATAATTATGGAAATACAACTGCTGCATCAATTGGAATAGCACTAACTGAAGCACTTGAACAAAATAAAATTAAGAAGGGCGATATTGTAGTCTTAGCATCTTTTGGTGCTGGATTTCAATGGGGATCAGTGGTAATAAAATGGTAGATAATAATTCAATATATTATAATGATGAACATATTCTTTTAAGAAAAACTGTACGTGAGTTTGCACAAAATGAGCTTGCTCCATTAGCAATAGATATAGATACTAATGGAACTTTTCCATCAGAATCAATTAAAAAATTATCTGAACTTGGCTTAATGGGTATTCCTTGGGACCCTGAATATGGTGGAGGTGGAATGGACCTACTTTCACTTATTATAACAATAGAAGAATTAGCAAAAGTATGTGTTTCAACAGCAGCTACTTTAATGGCTCATACAAGTTTGGGAACGGGTCCATTTAGTTATTTTGGAACAGATGAGCAGAAGAAAAAATATTTATCAAAATTAGCGACAGGAGAAATGATTGGTTCATTTGGTTTAACAGAGCCTAATGCTGGGAGTGATGCTGGCAATACTCAAACAACAGCAACGTTAGATGGCGATGAATTTGTTGTTAATGGTCAAAAAATATTTTGTACAAATGCTGGATATGCTGGATGCATCATATTTACAAGTAGAATTATTGAAAATGGTGAAGATAAAGGAATTGGGGCTCTGTTTGTTGATGCTGGAACTAAGGGATTAAGTCTAAGCGAACCTGAAAAAAAGATGGGTTGGAAAGCATCCGATACTCGTTCAGTATATTTTGATCAAATGCGTATTCCCAAAGAAAATATATTGGGCAACGTCGGTACTGGATTCAAACAATTTTTAAAGACTTTGACGATTGGAAGAATAACTATTTCTGCATTAGCACTTGGAACAGCTTCAGGAGCATATGAATTAGCTTTAAAATATTCTCAAGAAAGAACAGCCTTTGGTAAAAAAATAAGTTCATTTCAGGGTATTAGTTTCAAGCTTGCAGATATGGCAACTCAAATAGCAGCTTCTAGGCAATTAATTTATCATGCTGCATGGCTTTATGATAATAATAAAGATGTTATAAAAGATGCTGCTATAGCAAAATTATTTTCAAGTGAAGCTGCCATGAAGATTACAACAGAAGCCATCCAAGTTCATGGTGGATATGGATATATTGAAGATTATCATGTTGAGCGTTTCTTTAGAGATGCTAAAATTTTAGAAATTGGTGAAGGTACGAGCGAGGTTCAGAGGATGATTATTGCTAGAGAGATATTAAAAAGTTTTTCAAATACGTGATATCTATAAATATCCATAATGACTTTAATAAAAAATTAACATTAAACGAAAACGCCATAAAAAATTTATGTAAAAAAGTAGTAAAAAATGAAGGTTGTCTTAGCGCTGATATTGATTTAATTCTAACAGATAGAAAATTTCTTAACTCCCTTAAAAAAAAATATTTAAAGATGGATGTTTTTACAGATGTAATGGCATTTAATCTAGGCGATAATGAAAATATTGATGGTGAGGTTTATATAAGTATTGATGATGTGTTGGAGAATTCACAATTATTTTCAAAAACATTTAATGATGAGTTCTCAAGAATTTTTATTCATGGAATATTGCATCTATTAGGTTATGATGATAAAACTAAAAAAGAAAAAAATAATATGACATTATTAGAAGAAAAATATTTATTATTATCAAATATTTCATTAATTTCAAATATATGATATACATAATTATAATTTTATTAATTTTTTCAGCATTTTTTTCTAGTTTAGAAACTGCGCTATTCCATTTAAAACCTACCAGTAAAAAAAATAAAATAGTAAAAAATTTATTAAAAAATCCAAAGAAGCTATTATCTAATTTATTAACTGGTAATACTATTGTTAATATAGCAATAGGCTCATTATCAGCTGCTTATACGTTAAATTATGTTTCCCCTTATTCAAATATAAGCATATCCAATCTATTGCTTATTCAAGTATCAATTATTACTCTAATTATTCTAATATTTGGCGAAGTAATTCCAAAAACTTATGCTATAGCAAAATCCGAAAGTTTAGCTAATTCTTCAGCTAAGATATTAAATATAATTTTAAAGATTATATATCCAATTGCATTTATTTTCCACAAGTTAACAGATCTCTTAATGGAAATTCTTCCTATTAAAAAAGAACAAGCTTTTGATTCTGAAGAAGAACTTATTATGCTTGCAGAGGTCGGTGAGGAAGAGGGTATGCTAGATCATGAAGAATCAGATATGATTCAATCTGTTTTTGAATTTAAAAATAAATTAGTAAAAGAGATTCAAACACCTAGGGTAGATATATCAGCTTTAGATTCATCATCTAGTTTAGATGATGCTATGGATTTAATAATGAAAAACAAATTTTCAAAATTACCTGTATTCAAAGATACAATTGATAATATTAAAGGTATTTTATATGCAAAAGATATAATTCCATATCTCATTGGCTCTAGACCAAGTATAGATTTACTTAAATTAACTAGATCACCTTATTTTATACCAGAGACAAAACCTATTGATGAAGTTTTACAGGAATTTAAAATAAAGAAAACAAGCATAGCCGTTGTTGTAGATGAATGGGGTGGTACATCCGGTTTACTAACGCTAGAGGATATAGTTGAAGAGGTTATGGGTGAATTTAGAGATCCTTATGATAAAGAAGAGTTTGAAATAATAGATCAAGATGATGGAAGTAAAATAGTAGATGGATCTATTAATATATACGATGTTGAAGAGTATTTTAATATTAATTTCCCAGATGATAGAGATTATGATACATTAGCAGGTTTCATCCTAGATTCAATTGGTGATATTCCAAAAGTTAACCAAGAGGCAAAATTTGGCAATTTTGTTTTTAAGGTTATCTCAATTGAACAAAATAGAATTGAAAAAGTTAAAGTTATTTAGTGATGGATAAGTTTAATGAACTTATTAAAATAGTTAAAAAGTTAAGAGCTCCAGATGGTTGTGATTGGGACAGAGAACAAACACATAAATCACTCATTCCTTACTTATTAGAAGAAACTCACGAGGTTATTGAATCCATAGAAGATAATGATTACGATGCATTGAAAGAAGAACTTGGAGATTTAATGCTTCATGTGATTTTTCAAGTTGATTTAGCATCCGATAAAAATAAATTTTCTGTTGACGATGTCCTAGATGGTATAAATAAAAAATTAGTAAATAGGCATTTGCATATTTTTTCAAAAGATAAAAATCAAAAAAAAGAAAACTGGGAAACAACAAAGAAAAAAGAGAAAAAAAGAGATAGTGTTTTAGATGGTGTACCTAAATCGTTGCCAGCATTACTACAATCAAGAAGAATTCAAGAAAAAGCAGCTGGTGTTGGTTTTGATTGGGATAATAATAAAAAAGTTTTAGATAAAGTTGATGAAGAAATTCTAGAATTGAAAGAGGCAATAATAAAAAAGGATGGAATCGATGAGGAATTTGGCGATGTTTTATTTTCATTGGTCAATTTAAGTCGACATTTAGATATTGATCCAGAATCATCTTTGAAGAAATCAACCATAAAATTTATAAAAAGATTTAAAGAAATCGAAAAAGAAGTAGATATTGAAAAACTTACACTTGATGAATTAGATGAAATCTGGAATAGAAATAAACAAAAAAAATAATTTAAAAAGATGATCAGCTTTTTAAATAACTATTTTAATTACAATCATTTTTTTATATCAGGAATTTTAACTGTTTATCTGATATATTTATATTTTAATATTAAAAATCTTGATAAAATGATATCTATTATTAAAGTTTTATTAATTTTTAATTTTGTGACTTTTTATGGATATCTGTTATATTTTGGAGACTTTAATTACAGGGTACACCTTCCGTTACATTTATGTTATATAACAGAATTTTTTTTATTTTTATCACTGATATTTAAGACTAAAATACTTTACCCTTGGATAGTCTTAAATGGATTAGGGGGGGGTATTACAGGTTTTACAAACTCCAATTTACCACCAGATTCTTTGTTAATAGAAAATATTCATTTACATTTATCTCACTTTAATCTTCTCTTATTTACTCTAATAGCTTTTAAAATGAAATTGGTCATTACCACATCAAGTTTTTTGAAAAGTATTTTACTAAATCTTTTTATATTCAGCTTTGTTGTTTGGTTTAATATAGAGTTTGGCTCAAACTATTGGTTTACGATGAGCAGACCTCCAGGCACAAATCTTGCATTACTATTTTCTGACTGGCCTTATTATCTGTATGGATTGATTATTATAGGTATAATATCTTACTGTCTAACGTTTAAACTTTTTTCAAGAAATATTTCTAAATAATTTTGTGGAGGCGCGCGGAATCGAACCGCGGTCCGAATAAGAATATCAAATAATATCTACATGTTTAGACTCTTTTTTGAATTCATTTTATTTTCTTGAAAAGTCACAATAAAATAAAACTATCCTGAATATTTACCGAAGTAAAAGAATTTTCATTTAAGAATCATCAGGCAGAGACTTAACATAGCATGCTAAGTGACACCTCGTAAAGTTATCGCATACAAATAACTATGAGATGGCTGTTAAACTTAATTAAGCAACAGCAGTATAGCTATAATCGCTATTTACAATTTACTCTAAAGTTTAAGGAGTTTATAGAGTTATGCTCCACATGCAATTATAAGCTCTTCATTACCCGTCGAAGCCAATCGCCCCCAATCAAATTATTTCAAAAAACTAAGCACAAAAATTAACTATAAAATAATTTACTTCGTATAATTTTATTTTTTTAGTATAAAAATAGTTTCTAAATTTAGGTCTTGTGCAGTTTGTTATTTGATTATTATAGTTATTGTTTTGTTGAATTTTTTTTGTGACTCTGTAGCTCAGTAGGTAGAGCAGCACCCTTTTAAGGTGATGGTCGCAGGTTCGATCCCTGCCAGAGTCACTACTATTTTATTTGACTATCTATTAATAGCAGTATGCCATTAATAATAAACTGTATTGATATCACTAGTAAAATTAATCCCATTATTCTCTGTATTATTCTTATACCTGTTGCTCCAATTTTTTTAGATATTTTTTTCCCTAGTAAAAGAATGAAATATGTGAGAACAAGAGTTATCATAATATTTATGTGTACAATGCATTTATCAATAAATGTATTTGTTTGTGATGATAGTATCATCACAGATGTAACTGCTCCTGGACCTGCTATAAGTGGAATACCAATGGGTGTTATACTTATATCATCTTTTTTAATTGCTTCTTTTGTTTCTAAAGGTGTTGAAGCTTCTCTGGAAATTTTTGAGTCTATCATATCGAAACTATTTCTGAGAAATAGTATTCCACCAGCAATCATAAAAGCATAAAGTGTAATTCCATAAAACTTAAATATTAAATCACCCATAAGAGTAAATATTGTAAGTATTATATAGGCTGTAAATATTCCTTTTTTGATAATTGTTTTATATTCTAAATCATTATGATTTTCTGTCATTGATAAAAGAATGGGGGTAATCCCAATAGGGTTTATTAAAGTAAATAAAGATGAAAACGTTAATATGATAAATGGAAGATTAAAGTTCTCCATTATTTTTACATCCTTTCAGGAGTTGAAATTCCTAGGATATTGAGCCCATTAGATAAAGTTATTCTAATGGTATTTATAAGATATAATCTTGATTGAGTGAGTTCATTTTCACTTTCATTTAGGATTCGGCATGTAGCATAATATTTATGAAATTTTGTTGCTAAATCAAATAAATAATTTGTTAAAATTTGAGGCTCTAAATTTTTACTAAGTTTTAAAATTAATTCCTCAAATTCTATTAATAGATAGATAAGCTTGATTTCTTGTTCATGCTTTAAAACTGAGAGACTGGGCTCTTTTACAGTATCGTGTTGGTCAAGAATTGTACAAATTCTTGCATGTGCATACTGAATATAAAAAATAGGATTTTTTTCTGATTTTTCTTTTGCAAGCTTAAGGTCAAAATTTAAATGTGAGTTTATACTTCTCATTATAAAAAAATATCTAACTACGTCCATTCCGACTTCATCGATTAATTTTTCTAAAGTTATGAAATTACCCTTTCGAGTTGACATTTTTACAATTTCATTATCTTCTAGTATTGATATGAATTGATGAATAATAACTTTGACATTAGATTTATTAAAACCAAGCTGTTCTATAGCAGCTAGTACATCTGGATAAGCATCCATATGATCTGCACCAAAAATATCAACGCATAAATCATAACCTCTCTCAAATTTTGTTGCATGATAAGCAATATCCGGAAGGCGGTAAGTTGGTTCTCCAGTACTTTTGATTAAAACTCTATCTGCTTCTAAGCCAATTGCTGTTGCTTTAAACCATGTAGCACCTTCTTTTTCATATATTAACTTTTTATTTTTTAGCTTATCTACAACATCAAATATTTTTTTATTTTCATATAATTGATTTTCATTATAATAATTATCAAATTTTAAACCAATTTTTGCTAATGTTTTTTTGATTTGATTAAAAATATATTTCTCCGCATTATCTTTGAAAAAATCATCAGGTTTATTTAATAATGCGTCTTTTTTATCATCAATAAGTGAGGAAGCAATTTTTTTTAGATAATCTCCTTTATATCCATCTTCAGGAAAATCATAGTCTATATTTAATAATTCATAATATCTGGCCTTAAGAGATTCTCCTAGAATTCTCATTTGTCTTCCTGCATTGTTATAGTAATATTCTCGGTCAACTTTATATCCATTCCAAGTTAAAATATTACTTACTACATCTCCAATAATGGCTCCTCGTCCATGGCCTACTGTAAGAGGTCCTGTAGGATTTGCACTAACAAATTCGACTAAAACTTTTTTTTGATGGCCGGAATTATTTTTTCCATAATTATTATTTAAATCTGTTATTTTTTTTAAGGAATTTGTTAGAGATGATATTGCAAGTTTAAAATTTATAAATCCAGGTTTAGCTATTTCTATTGAATCAAATATACTTGATTTAATCAATTCAACTTTTAATTCTTCACAAATTTCTATTGGATTTTTTTTAACTTTTTTTGCTAATAGTAAAGCAATATTTGTTGATATATCTCCATGTTTTTTGTTTTTAGGCTTTTCAACAGAGATTGTTATGTCATCGATATTCTCATACATCTTTTTAATTGAATTACTTATCTCTTTAATTATCTTATGTTTCATAAGACTCTTTAATCTTGTCTATTTTAGCATCAGCCCATAATCTTTCTATGCTATAATACTCTCTTGTTTCTCTATCAAAAATATTAATAACAATATCAGCATAATCAATTAAAACCCATTTTAGATTTTCATGCCCCTCAATATGTAATGGTTTAATTTTATCTTCGCTTAATGTATCTGTAACATGATTCATGATGGCTTTTGTTTGAGGCTCTGAATCCGATGAACATACAATAAAAGTATCAGTTAGTGATGTTAATTTTTTTACATCAATTAGGTTAATTTCCATTGCTTTTTTGTCTAGTAAACAATCAACAATTTTATTTAATAATTTTTTTTTGGTCATAATTAAAAAGGCTCGTAAAACATTGAAACAAGTTTGTAAGAATCAATTTTATTATAATCTTCACCTAGTATCAGAGTGATTTGATAATAATTACTCTCATTGTAGTTATAATTTACAAATTCGGGTTTGATTTTTAATAAATCTATGATTTCATTAGCATAAACAGAATAGTCACGTTTATGAAAAATTAACTGAGTATTTTTATAATCAAAATTATCTGAATTTTTAAAATCAATAATATCATATCCATTTTTTCTAAGAAAATTTGTATAAAGTCTTGCAATACCAGATTTTCCACATCCATTTTCTATAGATACTTGAATTTTATATCCTACTAAGTCTTCACCTTTAGTTTTGGGAATCATTGATTCAAACTTACTGCTATTTAATGTAATAGGTTCTGCTTGGTTGTTATTATTAATAAAAAATAATGAAACAACAATCATCATAAAAAAAGATATACTGTATTTATTGATAAATTTCAATTGATTACCTTTAATTCATTTAATTGTTCAATAGTATTAATACCATTTATTTCATCAATTTTAGAAGTATTATAAACTGATATTTTATCTCTATCAATAAATTCAAAAATATCTGTTAGATAAAATTCATTCTGTTTATTTAAATTTTTTATTAAGTTAATTTTATCCATTAATGTTTTAGTATCAAAAAGGTATATACCAGAGTTAATTTCATTTATAGTAAGCTCTTTTTCATTTGCATCTTTATGCTCTGTAATTTTAATAAATTTATTATTTTCTCTAACTATTCTACCATATCCTGATGGATCATCTATATTCGCAGATATTATCGATCCGAGTGACTTATTTTCGTTGTGTGTTTTAATTAGATTATTTAATGTTTGTTTTGAAATAAAAGGAACATCTCCCGATAAAACCAAAGTCTGACCTGATTTATTTGATAAGTAATCATCACATTGCATGATTGCATGGGCAGTACCTTTTTGTTCTTCTTGATAGGCAAATGATAGATTGAATTTATTTAAAGAATTAATAACCATTTCTTTTTTAAAACCAACAATCAATATTATTTCTTTTGGATGTAATGATTCTGATGTTTCAACTACAAACTGTACAATTGGCTTATTATTTATTGTATGTAATACTTTTGGTATTTCTGAGTTCATCCTTGAACCTTTACCTGCAGCTAGGATACATATTCTAAGCTCATTATGATTCATGTAGTTCAATTATCCCCCCGCCAAGTAAAGATTCTTTTTCATCGTAAAAAACTATTGATTGCCCTGGTGTAACCGCAAGCTGAGGTTTTTCAAATGTTACAAATATTGAACCATCATTATCAGAAATTTTAGATTCTGATATTTGCCCATTATATCTAATTTGAGCATAAGCATTTAACGGAAGCGTTATCTTATTATTTAACCAGTTAATATTTGAGACTTTACATTCCTTAGAAAACAAAGATTTTTTTTCACTTACCGTTATTGAGTTTTTATCTGAACTTATTTCTTTGACGTATAGTGGGTTTGGGTTTGTAATGCCAATACCCTTTCTTTGCCCTACGGTATAATTAATAAAACCATCGTTTTCACCAATTTTTTCACCGTCTTCGTTAAGAGTTGTACCTTTTTTAGATATTTCTTCTACTTTATCTTTTGCATATTCATTGATAAATCTTTTATAGTTATTATCTGGAATAAAACATATTTCCATGCTTTCAGGTGCTTGGGCATTTTCAAATTTATTATTAGCTGCAATTTGTCTTACTTCTCTTTTTCTTAAATTTCCCAATGGAAGAATAGTTCTTGAAAGAGTCTCTTTTGGAATTCCCCAAAGAACATAAGATTGGTCTTTGCCCTTATCTTTTCCTCTTGTAATTTTATATTCGTTATTATTTTTTTCAATATTAGCATAATGTCCAGTCGCAATATATTTTGCACCTAGCTTATCAGCTTGATTGATAAAAGTATCCCATTTAACATATGAATTACATCTAACGCATGGATTTGGTGTCCTTCCGGACAAATATTCATCGACAAAATTATTAATAACTTTATTTTCAAAGTCTTCGGTAAAATCAATGGTGTAGTGGGGGACCCCAAGCCTTTCACATACCAACTTAGCATTATTTATTGATTCTATCGCACAACAATTATTTTCTTTTAGTACATTCCCACCGACATTGTTATATTCCCACAATTTCATTGTGACACCTATTGCCTTATACCCCATTTCAATAATTTTCAAAAGGGCTACAGCACTATCTACTCCTCCTGACATAGCCACTAATACAGTCTCATTTTTCTTCATTTTATAATAATACCTTCTAATGCATCAACTAAAGAATGAATATCATTTTCAGCTATATGCTTGCCTATTGAAATTCTAACGGTTTTATTTGCGATATCTTCATTAAGACCAATTGATAAAAGCACAGGGGAAGCTTTAGCTGTCCCTGAAGCGCATGCTGATCCAAATGAAATTGCAATATTCCTCATATCTAAATTTAATAATAAACTATGACCATCAAAATCAAAGAATGTAATATTTACTATCCCTTTAAGTCTTGATTTTCCATTTACATTATATTTAATCTTTGTTTTATCTAATAATTCAAGGAATAAGTTCTCCATGTCGTGTATATGTTTACTATTTTTTTCTAAATCTTCCATAGCAATTGTGAGTGCATGGCATAACCCAGAAATTAAGCTTGGACTTTCTGTTCCTGGACGAATTCCTTTTTCTTGACCTCCTCCAAATATAAAAGGGTTAACAGATACACCCGATTTTATATAAATCGCACCAACTCCTTTAGGTCCATAAAATTTATGCGCCCCAAGACTGAGCATATCAATACTTGATGAATTTAAATTTATTTCTCTTTTGCCAATATATTGGACAGCATCAGTATGAAAATAAATTTTATGTTCTTTGCACATATCAGAAATTTGGTTTATTGGATTAATTGTTCCAATTTCATTATTAACAGCCATAATTGATACTAACTTTGTATTTGATTTAATGGCTTTTTTTATGTTTTGAGCTTCAACAATTCCATCTTGGTTTGGTTTTACGTAGGTTACTTCAATATCTATACTTTCTAAATATTCAGCTACATCTAATATAGCAGGATGTTCATATGAAGCTGTTATTAGATGATCTCCACTTTTAAGAATCCCTCGTAATGCGATGTTATTTGATTCAGATCCTCCTGATGTAAAATATATTTCTGATTGTTTACAATGAAGAAGCTCAGCAATTTTTTTTCTAGAGCGCTCAATTATATTGTGAGATTTTTGTCCAACTTGATGAATACTTGAAGGATTGCCAAAAATATCTTTATTTATTTCATGCATGTAATCAGCTACTCTTAAATCTAGAGGAGTAGTTGCAGCAGTATCAAAGTATAAGTTGTTTGTTTTGATCATTAAAAATGATAAGATTAAAAATTAATTTTCATGCCTTGCTTTGAGGCAGTAGTATTTTTGAAAGCTTTTTTTGCTTTATTTTCAATCTCAGATAATTGTTTATCAGAATAATGAGGATTGTAATGGTATAAAATAGCCTTATCAACGTTAACTTTTTTTGCTAAGTTAACTGTGGTTTCCCATGAGCTATGACCCCACCCTTTATGTTTTAATAGGTCATCTCTTGTAAAATGAGAGTCGTGAATTAATACATTAGCATCTTGTGCTATAGTTTCAACATTTTTATTGAAATGATTTTTTGGATGTTCGCAATCAGTAGTGTAAACGATATTATATCCATTGGTATCTAATTTGTAAGATGTTGCATAACCTGGATGCGGGTGAAGAGTATACGAAACAGAGGTTTGTTCACTAATTTTAAGAGGTTCGCCATCTAAATCAATAAAATTAATTTTTGCCTGCATGATATCTAACCCAATAGGCCAAAATGTAGAGTCTAAAATTTTATCTGCAAAACTTTTTGTTGATGTGCTATTATTAAATCCGTAGATATTAATTGTAAATGAGCTATCAAATAATGGAGGAAAAACTAAAAACCCCATTACGTGATCAAAATGAAAATGACTTAAAAATATATTAATTGTTTTAGGACTATTTGAATCTTGGATAATTTCTTTACCTAAGTTTCTAATTCCTGAGCCCATATCAAATATAATGATTTCATTATTTGCGGTACGAACCTCTACGCAAGACGTATCGCCTCCAAAAAGCATTTTATCTTTATCTGCTGTAGGATTTGAACCACGAACTCCCCAAAATTTAATATAACTGTTTTTCATTAAAGCCTTTAAAAAATTGATTACACAAAGTATATATTTTTACAATTAAATTAATATATTGTCAATACATAAATTTAATGAAGAATATATCAAAAGCAAATAATCTTTATCTCATCCTATCGGGAATTTTTATTGCCTCGTTAGTATCGTGTAATTTGATCTTTCAAAAATTTTTTGAAATTGAAATTTGGTTGCCTTTTATTGGAATGTATACTTTTTCTCAATCTGTAGGTTTATTACCATATCCCATAACATTTTTGGTAACTGATATTATATCCGAAATTTATGGAAAAGATAGAGCAAATCAAGTTGTGACCTCTGGGCTAGTGGCTTCATTATTTATGCTGTTGGTTGTAACGTGCGCAGATATTATTCCGATGGCTGCGTGGTCTCCAGTAGATAGTGATACTTTTAGCAAGGTTTTTGGTCTTTCTGGAGCCGCAGTATTTGCTTCAATGATGGCCTATCTTTTTGCTCAATATGTAGATATTAGAATATTTCATTTTTGGAAAAGGTTGACAAACGGAAAACACTTGTGGCTTCGAAATAATGCCTCTACAGTGTTTTCACAATTCATTGA
>CBFHVR010000023.1:0-16988 GCA_965659495.1 uncultured bacterium | reverse complement strand
ATTATTGATGCACATGCTATAGAATAAGATAAAGAATCACCTTTTATTATATTTTTTTGTTTAATATCTTTAATATCTGCGCGATTTCCGTCTATAAGCAGTAAATCAGGTTTTATCTTAAGATTTTTTATAGCTTTTCTCATTGCAAGATAGGTTGCTTGTAGTATATTGATAGAATCAATTTCGTTTTCATGGACAATTCCTATACCTACATCAACTACAGATTTTAAAATTTTATCATATAATAAAAACCTTTTTTTCTCTGATATTTTTTTAGAATCCTTTACACCCTCTATAAGGTTAGATGTACCACAATTTATAGCAACTGCAACCACTGGCCCTGCTAACGGGCCTCTTCCTGCTTCATCAATACCTACAATGTTTCGATATCCTTGTGAGGTAAACAATTTTTCATATTTTAAAATATCCATATAATAAATTTAAAAAATATTTATAAATTATATTAATGAATTAAGGGGTGCTTCTTGCTGAGATTATACCCATAAACCTGATCTAGATAATGCTAGCGGAGGAAAAAATGAAAAATATATATAATTTATCTTATCTAATAATAATTTCTTTTATACTTACTTATGAACCTGTAACTATTTATGGGACAGTAGTTGATGAAAATAATAATCCTATTGAATATGTTTTTGTATCTTCAAATACAGATCAATATTATACAGACAGTGATGGAAAATTTATTTTACTATATAAATTGAATGATGAAATATTGTTTAATAAAATTGGATATTCTGATTATTTAATTACCTTAAAAAATACTAACTCCTATTTGGATATAATACTTGTTAAAGAAAATCTTAAACTAAATGAAATTACTATAACAGAGATAATCGGAAATGTAAAAAGTCAGGAAAGTTCTAATGATATACAAACATTAACGGAATATGACTTTAAACCTGGAGATATACATTTTCAAGATGTTATAAGTAAAATTCCTAACATTGATTATGCTGGTGGTTCATCTAGACCTAGATATTTTCAAATTAGAGGTATAGGAGAACGAAGCCAATATGCTGGTGAAGGTGGACCTAATTATTATGTTGCAACTATTTTAGATGATATAGATTTAAGCGGTATTGGTATGCCTCTTTTTTTAGATGATATTAATCAAATTGAAGTTTATCAAGGACCTCAATCTTTTTCGTATGGCCATAATGCGATGGCTGGTTTAATAAATGTAAAAACAAAAGACCCTGATAAGTTAAACGATAATAACTTAAAATTAAAAATGGGTAATGATGAATTACTTCAATATTCATATTATCATAATTTTAAACCTTTATTAAATAATAAAATTTTTACTAATCTTTTTTTATTTAAATCATCTCAAAATGGTTTTATGTACAACACTTATTTATCTAATTATAAAAATAATAAATCCGAAACATTTCAAAAAATTAAGTTTATTTTCAAGCCTAATGAATTGATAAAATCAAAACTTACTTTAATTAACTCAAACTTAGATAATGGTTATGATATGTGGACACCTGATAATAATACAGATACTACTTACTCTAATCAACCAGGTATGGATTCACAGGAGTTATTTGCTTTATCTTTAAAAAACCAAATATTAAAAGATAATTTTAAAATCATACATATTTCTAATTTTTTAGAAAGCAATATGAAACATAGCTATGATTCTGATTGGGGTAATGATGATTTTTGGTCAAATGATCCTTATAATGTTGAATATTGGTCTTACGAATATTATCAAAATGAATTAAGAAAAAGAAACATGTCATCTCATGAAATTAGATTTATTTTTAACATAGACGATAATTTCAAAAACGCATTAGGCTTTTACACTAAAGATTTAAATGAAAAAGATAATGCCAATGGCTGGATTTTAGGTGGAGAAGATGTTGCTTTAAAAGCTAAATTCATAAATACTAGTAATGCTATCTATAATGAAACCAAATACTTAATAAATAACTTTACTTTATCTGGAAACTTTAGATTTGAACGGGTTAGACTTAATTATAACTCTATTCACTATCACGAAGAATATATTGATTATGATTATTATAATCCTATTTTTGATACTACTTATGTTAACACAAAATATGATGACACTTTAGTCGGGTCAAAAATTGCTCTTTTATATACCATTGATAATACAAAAAATATTTATTTGAACTTATCTAACGGATTTAAAGCTGGAGGCGTCAATCAAAATCCTAGACTTTCTGATGATAATAGACAATATAAGCCAGAGTATAATCAAAATATAGATTTTGGTTATAAATTCAAAAATATTCAAACATCATTAAATATAAATTTCTTTTATATGAATAGAACAGATTTACAAGTAAGCTTATCTAGTCAACAAGATAGTAATAATCCAAATAGTTTTTATTTTTATACTTCTAATGCTTCTAATGGGAACAATTACGGATTAACACTTAATTATAAGAACGTATCTAATAGTAATTTTGAAGTTTATGCTAATGTTGGGATTTTAAAAACTCAAATAGATTCATATACATATTTTAATGATGAATCATCTGCCGTTGTATTTGAAGAAAGGGAGGCTGCTCACGCACCATTTTATACAATATCATACGGTTTTACTAAATATTATGGCCCTTTAAGTGTTGGTGCAGATATTCATTCTAAAGATAAATTTTATTTCTCTGATAGTCATAATATGCAATCTAAAGCCTACACTATTGCTGATTTACATATAAACTATAATATAAATGAAAATACAAATTTATCTCTATGGTCTAAAAATATTTTTAACACTACTTATTCTAATAGAGGATTCTTTTTTGGTGTTGAACCTCCTAATTATGAAGATAAACTATATTTATCATATGGCGAACCCTTTACAATTGGATTGACAATAAATTATAAATTTTAATGATACCACAATTATTAGTAATTATATTTTTTATAATACTATTATTTGTTGGATTTAAAGCTAAATCTAATAATAACATAAAAGAATTTACCTATTCAGGAAGAAAAGTTACTGCTCCAGCACTAATTGCCACTTTAGTGACCACATGGTATGGAGGTATTAATGAAATAGGTGTTGAGGTCATATATAATGGAATAGTTACTTGGGTTTATTTTGGATTATTTTATTATATAGCTGCACTGTTATATGCATATGTTATTGCTCCTAAAATTATTAATAAAAATTTTAGATCTATACCTGTTACAATATTTCATGCATACGGAAAAATACCTGCATTAATTTCTTTATTTACATTACTATTATATCTAATACCTGCAGCATACATATTAATTCTAGGACAAATTTTAAGCGAAATATTTAGTGTTGAATTAATCTATTCAATATTTATTGGAGCAATATTTAGTACAGCATATACCTTAAAAGGTGGTTTTAGCTCTATATTAAAAACAGATAAAATTCAATTTATTTTTATGTTTCTAGGTTTTTTACTTTTATTTAGCTCACTTTTGGTATCTGAAAATTTTGGAATAAAAACACTTACTTCCCTTTATAATAGAGTGCCTGACTTATTTGCTATTCCAGGAAATGCCCCATGGAGTTACATTATTATGTTTAGCTTTTTATCCCTGTTAACATTTTTAGACCCATCTTTTCATCAAAGAACATTTTCTGGTAAAGATATTAAAACTGTTCAAAGAAGTATAAGCATTGCTGTTTTATTCTGGTTCATTTTTGACCTAATGACAATTACATCAGCATTATTTTATATTGAAATTGCTTTTATAAACGGATTTAATATTTATGAAACCTCTTCCCCATATGTTGACCTGGCAAAGATAGTTTTTATAAATAATCCTTTTTTTATGGGAATCTTTTTTATTTCAATCCTTTCAGTTGTGATGTCTACCATTGATAGTTATACATTTTTATCATCAATAACATTAAAATATGATTTAAATACGATTTTTAATAAAAAAACAAACATACAAAATATTAAAACAACAATTATTTACGTGTTAATAATTTCATTATTTTTATCTTTAGTTTTTGATAGAGCACTATCTTATTGGTATTATTTTGGAAGCTACGTTTTAGTGACAACTTTTTTTCCATTGATATCTACCTTGTTTGATAAAAATATTAATTATGTCAAGGAAATGATGTGTACTGCATTATTTATAACGATATGTTGGGATATAATGATATATTTAAATATTTCCAGTATACCATCCATTTATATTGGGCTATGCATAAACCTTCTATTTATTTTCTGTTCTTATTATAAAAAATTAAAAATAAAAAAAATCTAATAATGCTATCAAGATTATTTTTAATAAAAAATAAGAAGTGTTGTGGGAATGGATGCTTTATGTGCCCATACAACCCAAAACATGAAAAAGGTTCCTACCTTTTAAGAGAAGATGTATTAAAAAGTCTAAATAAAGATGAATATATTATTATTAATAAGAGAAAAATTTAATTATTTAAAATAATATGAACTAAATCTATGATATCTAAAACATTAAGACCACCATCGCCATTAACATCAGCATTGTAATTAGACTCGTTATTTAAAATTAAATTAATTAATACTAATACATCTTGTATGTTTACAAAAAAATCTAAATTTATATCACCAATAGGAAAATTAATTTCTTCACAATAACTATTATCATTTTCAAATGTACCCCCTAAACAAGTATATGAGCCATAACAAATCCATGTATACCAATCACCCCAATCATTACAATCCCAGTAACAGCCTGCTGTCATATTACATTCCGTTTGTGATGAAATTGATCCACATGAGGTAATTTCAACATCTTCAATCCATTCACATACTAGGTCATTATCACAGGCGCTTTGCCCTAAATAATCACCACAATTTTCGACCTCTCCTAAAAAAAATGAACATGTATCAAAATTACCGCTATCTAAAGTACACTCAGCAATAATGCTTGGACTACTATATTCATATATTTTCCATGTATTTCCGTTCCATCCATTATTACCTAAATCAGACATCATAAGATTATAAGGACCATCAGATAAACATACAGTTTCTGAATAAGGTGCACCTCCATTTATATTACCTGGTGATAAAGCCCATATAACTTGATCTTCCAAAACTCCACCACTACATTCAATATAATACTCAGTTTCATCTGCGTTATCACATTGTGAAAAAATAAAACCACAATAAATAAATAATGATAAAATTATTTTAACATTCATAAAGACTCCTATTCTAAAATAATATGAACTAAATCAATGATATCTAAAACATTAAGACCACCATCGCCATTAACATCAGCATTGTAAGAAGATTCATTATTTAAAATTAAATTAATTAATACTAATACATCTTGTATGTTTACAAAAAAATCTAAATTTATATCACCAATAGGAAAATTAATTTCTTCACAGTAACTATTATCATTTTCAAATGTTCCACCCATACATGTGTATATTCCATAGCAAAAAGGGTAATAATCGCCCCAATTAGTACAATCCCAGTAACAACCTGATGTCATATTACATTCAGTCTGTGATAATGAGCCGCATGAAGTAATTTCAACATCTTCAATCCATTCACATACTTGATTATTATCACACGCACTTTGTCCTAAATAATCACTACAATCTTCAACATCACCTAAAAAGAATGGGCATGTATCAAAATTACCACTATCTAGTGTACACTCAGCTATAATACTTGGGCTGGTATTTTCATATATCTTCCATGTATTTCCATTCCATCCATTATTTCCAAGATCTGACATCATAAGATTGTAGGGACCATCTGGTAAACATACAGTTTCAGAATAAGGTGCACCTCCATTTAGATCACCTGGAGATAAA
This sequence comes from uncultured bacterium, assembly GCA_965659495.1. Lineage (GTDB taxonomy): Bacteria > Fidelibacterota > Marinisomatia > SCGC-AAA003-L08 > D37C17. Next base: position 11,173 of record CBFHVR010000023.1, on the reverse strand, counting down.
GCCCATATAATCTGATCTTCCAAAATCCCACCACTACATTCTATATAATACTCAGTATCATCTGGATTATCACATTGTGAAAAAATATAGGTAAAAAATATTATGCTAATATATATATATTTAATTTTCATTTAATTTTGTTCCAATACAATATTAACAAGTGTAATCACATCTAATATATTAATTTGATTATCTTCATTAATATCTGCAATTATTTCGTTGTCTGTTTCATTATTTACTATATAATTAACCAATGCAATAATATCTAGAATATTTAATAATGAATCGTTATTCATATCTCCAACGATAACCATATCTAAGATTGTACAATCACCCATTGATAACAAACCTTCACCTTGAGTATTTGATATTATAACATCATTTAGACATACTTCATTAGAGCCTTGATAGTTATATGAATAATAAACATTTGTTAATAAACCTTGACCTCTTGGTATAAAACCACCAGAAAAAGAAAATCCAATAACTATATTACTATCATTATCATATGAAACTGTAAAATCATTATCCTCTGATAAGCCACCATTTATATCAGTAATTGTAATAAGATCAGACTCATCACTAAGTATAAACTGAAAACCTCCAATATTAGATTCACTTGTATAATTTATTTCCATGATGTTATTTAAGATATTACCGAATGATATGCTTGCTTCTGGAACAGAAGGTATATCTTCGCAATAACTGTTATCATCTTGAAATGATCCTCCTTGACAGCAATGGTACCAATCACCATATCCACCACCATAACACAACATCCATGAACAATCAGGATGTGCATTATTACATGAATTAGAATTGTTATAGTTTCCACAATTACCCCAAGAAATATCTTCGATCCATTCACAGCTTTCATCAGATTCACAATTATCTTGAGTTGTTTGATCGTCACACTCATACGGTTGGTATTCTATAACTAATCTTGGTGCATCTAATCCCGAATTATCAATATATCCATCTGTGCTGCTCATTAAAATATTAAGCTGACCTGATTGAGAGCCGTATGAGATTTGAGATTGAGGAATGATGGCGCTATGAGTACCTCCTGAGCATTCCAAATTACCATATAATGATTCGTCCCAATCTGAATTATGCCACAAATTATATGCAAGATTAGTTGTAATAGCACCTGTTTCATTAGTGGTTTTTATATAACCTCTATCCCAACACGAACTCATATCATATATAAATTGTGCATTAAAAGATTGCATTTCTGGTAGATTAGATAAATCAAATCTCCATATAGCGGTATTTCTATTTTCAAAACATTGATCATAAACATCATGCCACCAACAACCAGAAGTATACATACTAGATTGATTGTAGCTATGTAAAGAATGCGGAGTACAACAGCTACTGCTTGTATTTGAAGTATATCTTGCAGATTGAGTTCCATAAATAGTTATTGTTTCTGAAAAGATAAGAGTCATTAGCATTATTAATATAAAACTCAATCTACAAAATTTAATAGGTATATACATTTATTCTCCAAATTATAAATAATAGGTTGAGATAAAAAATTGAATATTATTTCAATTTTATGAAGAGAAGAATAAGAACTAAGAAAGACTCTCAACCTATTATTTTATAAATCTCTTTAATCATAAAGAATTATATTATATATTTTTATATATTTTTTTACTACAATTATTCACATATTTTGAATCAAATAATAGATATATTAAATAATACCGTTGAAATAAATCAAAAGTTAATTGATGATATCAATGATAATAAAAACTTAAAAGAATCTTTATACTCACTATCACAAATAGTTTTTGACAGTAATAAAATAGACCATCCTACAAGATTAAAATGTCATTTGGAATTAATAAAATTATCAAAATTAAAAAAATCTACTTTTTCTTTAGCTCACAATTTAAATCTTTCATCAAGAATATATTCATTACTGGGCAAACCTGAGCAATCAATTAAAAATGATTTTGAAGCATTAAAATTATGGAATAATATAAAATCTGAACCTTTATCTATAAATGGTAAAATTTCATCTTTTGCGAATTTAGGTAATACATACAACAATTTAGGACTATATAATAAATCAATAGATTATTTTGAAAAAGGTTTAAGAAACTTAAAATATTGTAACAATGATTTAATACCATATATACGAATTCATCTTGGTTTAGGTAATGTTTATAATAATATAAATAGGTATAAAAAGGCTGAAAAATATTTTATTAAAGCATTTAATGAATCAAAAAAATCTAAAAATGATTTAATAACAATTCCATGTGAAATGGGTATTATAGCTAGCAAAATGAAGTATAAAGATTATAAGTCTGCAATTGATCAATCTAAAAAGATATTAATAAGAATAAATAAATTAAATGATGTTGTTTATAAAGCTTCTATACTCTTGACTATTGGAACATGTTACATGAATCTTAAAAAATATAATAAATCAGAAAAATATTATTTAAAACATTTAGAGATATATGATGAAATGAAATCTATTGAACATAAAGCTTCAAGTTTTGAAAAATTAGGTATTCTGTATTTTAAAATGAAAAAGTATACTAAATCATTATTATTTTTTCAAAAAAGCTATAATATTCATTTTACTAATAATTCTCTTCAAAGTCACTATGATATATTGAAATATTTATCACTTTTACATGATAAAAACAATCATAAATCAAAAGCTTTATCATTTTATAAATTGTACGTAAAACATATTGAAAAAAATAATAAGGAAAAGGATAAACTTTTTAAAATAGATAAAAGAAAAATTATAAAAGGATTAGAATCTGAATTGTCAGGTATTAAATCTGATAAAGATATACTCTCTGACCAAATCAAAAAAAATAGATCAAGAAATTCAAAAATATCAACTTCTTTATTACATGTTACAAATAATCAATTTTTAGAAGAGTTAATAACAGATATAAAATCAAAAAAAATGAACGATGATAAAATTATAAATAAGATAAATATAAACATCAATAAAACCATTGATTGGGTAGACTATTTAAAAGCATATGAACAACTAAACAAAAATTTTATTCAAACTCTTAATAATTATAAATTAAGTATTACTGAAATAAAAATTTGTAGTTTTATAAAAATTGGTTTTGACAACCATCAAATATCGGGAATATTAAATATTAGCTTAAGAGCTGTTCAACAAAATCGTTATAGAATTAAGAAAAAATTAAAACTTAAAAACAAATTAGATCATTACCTTCTATCAATTACTAAAAATTAGGTTGACTTCTGACTGAGCCCATATTTTGTTCTACTTGAGTAACATTAATTGCATGTCTTAATAAATTATCTCTATTTATAACTCCATTTTGATAAAGCTCTATTAACGAATCATCCATTAGAACCATGCCATCTTTACCACCACTTTTAATATAATTATCGAGTTGATGTATATTATTTTCACGTATGACAGCTCTAATAGCTTGGGTAGCTACCATAACTTCACATGCTAAAGCTCTGTTTCCATCTATGGTAGGGACTAACTGCTGAGCTACAACAGATAATAAAGACATGGACATATTCATTCTAATTACTTCTTTTTTATCTGGTGGAAAAGCATCAACCATTCTAGTTATTGCGCCAGCTGCTGTATTTGTATGCATAGTAGCTAGAACTAAATGGCCAGTTTCAGCAATACTTAAAGCAGCACCCATAGATTCAGGATCTCTCAATTCTCCAACAACTACCACATCTGGGTCTTGACGTAAAGCACTTTTTAATCCAGAAGCAAATGAATCTGTATCAACGCCTACCTCTCTTTGGTTAACTTGTGATTTACTATGTGGAAATAAATATTCTATTGGATCTTCAATAGTTAAAACATGACCTTCTAATTCTTGAGTAATTTGATTAACTAATGCAGCCATAGTTGTAGATTTTCCACTTCCAGTAGCTCCAGTAATTAATATTAAGCCTTTTCTTTTATTAGCTAAATTTACAACCGAGTCAGGCAAACCAAGTGAATTAAGTTCAGGTGGATCTATTGGCAACCTTCTATAAGCAGCAGCTATATTACCTCTTTGACTAAAAACATTAACTCGGAACCTACTTAATCCAGGTATACCTATTGAATAATCAATCTCTTGTCCATTTTTATAACGCTTGAGTTGCTCATCATTCATGTTTGATTCAATCATTGATTTCACTGTTTCAGGAGTTAATTTTTCTGTACCCATTTCAATTAAAGCTCCACCTTTTCTAATACGTGGTGGTGTTCCAACTGTTATGTGTAGATCACTGCCGTCTTCTTCAACAATCATTTTTAATAAATCATCTAATAACATAATTTTCCTTAATTATTTATCTTTTTTTAAAAATCTGACCTGGTAATGGTTGTATGTATTAACTTTTTCTTCTTCTTTACTTTTTTCAAGTTTAATATTGTAACCACCAATATTTTCAATTTCTTTTATTCCGTCAATATGCATTTTTTTTTCTATGTAATCTTTATTCTTTTTTATTTTTTCTCTTGCAGAACGCGGATCTTTTGCAACAATAAAAATATTCGTATGTTGTTCATAAAAACCCTCACCAACAGATTTATCATAATAGCCTGTATGTACTAAATATAATTTCATATTATCTATCTTTAAAAACTATTTCAGATTCTAATAAACCCCAATCTGTGTAAGTTTTTACTTTCATATGACCATCTTTTGACCAATAAAATAAATCTTTCTCTCCTTTTCTTCCACTAGAAAAGGAAATTGGTCTATCAAAATCATTTGGTAGTGATAACTCCAAAGCTGAACCTGTAATTCTAGATACTGCTCTTGATTGACAACCAGTAAAAAAGATTGTTAATAATAAAAATATTATAATTAAGTGAAAATTTTTCATTTTACTCCTTATTTACTATGAATTTTTATCAAGTATCTTATTCCATGATAAAATAAGTTCATCTATTGTTTCATTTGTTTCTAAATCGCCTATAATTTTTATACTTTCAATCATATCATTTTGTGCTATACTATTAACAACATTTAAATCATCATCATCAATTACTTTTCCAAAAACTGTATGATTATTATCAAGCCAAGATGTTTCAACATGAGTTATGAAAAATTGACTACCATTAGTACCAGGACCTGCATTTGCCATTGACAGTATACCTGGTGTGTCATGTGTTAAATCAGCATGAAATTCATCTGAAAAATTATAACCAGGACCCCCAGTACCAGTCCCAATTGGGCAACCACCTTGTATCATAAAATCGTTTATAACTCTGTGAAATGATAAATTATTATAATATCCTCTATTAGATAAATTTACAAAATTAGAAACCGTAATAGGTGCCATTTCGTAGAATAAATTAAGTTTAATTGTTCCTTTATTTGTTAAAATATGTGCTTCCATTTATATTCCTTTTTTTGAATTTTGAAATTTAGTTTTTTGATCTTTGTAATATTGATTTTCCGAATCTAATTCTATTGCTTGGTTTATAATAATTATTGCTTCTTCTATATTGTCCATTTTCCATAAAATTTCAGCTTTTGTGTCTAGAAACATAGGTTTTCTTTTTTGTATCTCTATATCCATAGATTCTATTACATTAATCGATTCATTAGATTTTTTTAATGCATCTTCTAAATTCGTATTTAACTCACTCATTCTCCATGCATAGGAATTTAAAAATGAAGCTAATGAAGAACCTACAAGAATATCAGATTCAATAACTTCTTTAATCAAGTCTTTGAAAGTATTAACTTCTAATAAAGTATCTTTTTTTGAAGCGTAATACCTTACCAAATCCATGTATGCAACCGTATAATGATTAGACTTTTTAGAATTAGATATAAAATTTATAATATCTTTTGTATTGTCATTTTTAAGTTCTTGTTTTGCAAAAAAATATTTAGCTCTTTCAAAAACTTTAATATCAAAGCTTGATTTGTTATCAAGAATAAAGTTATATAATTCTTTTGAAAGAATATCATCTTGCCTTTCTTGACTTTTTATAGATAGTTTATCTATTACATCAGGATCATTATTACCTTCTTCATACTGCTTAGATAGACTCATAAACGTATCTTGATTGTATAGTATATTATTTAAAATAGATAAAAATTCATCTGAATCTCTGTATCCAATTATCCTATCTAATTCTTCACCTTTACCATTTAAAAAAACTAATAAAGGAATTGCATATCCATTAAATTGTTCAAAAAGTTTTTGACCAATAGAATCATTCCATGCATCAAGTTTTATTGGTAGTAGATATTTATTTGTAAAATCTATAATTTCTCTATTATTTAATGTTTCGACTTCCAGTCGTTTACACGCGCCTCAGTTATCGGAATAAAAATCTAAGAAGATAATTTTATCAGTATTAAGATTCAATACCTGCTCATAAGAAAGTGAAGACCATGGATAAACAGACGGCTTGTCAGAACAACTAAATAGCATAATTAGTAATGTTGTAAGAATTATTTTTTTCATTTAATTATATTTCCATGATTAAGTAACATATTTGAATCAAATGCTTGTTTACATAATTTAATCTGATTTACCGCTTCTAAACCATAACATTCTATAAAGTCATTCCTTTTTCTTCTACCTGTTCCATGTTCAGCAGAATAAACCCCTTCGAGTTGAGAAGATTTTTTAACTATTTTTTGATATATTTCTTCAGCTTTTTTTTGATCTTTTTTGCCATGAATTAGATGAAAATGAAGATGACAGTCCCCTAAATGCCCAAAAAGAAGATATTCAATATCATGACTTTTAATCAAATTATGAGTATATTTTAAAAATTCTTTAAAATTTTTTGGTGGAACAATGGTATCTGTAATCATACTTACAGCATCTAAATCAATTGTTTTCTCTAATGCGTTTACTGGTATAGAATGTCTAGCTTCAAAAAACTTATCCCAATTATTGCCCTGATTAAGAATCAAAACTTTATCTAAATCAATATAGCATTGAGATTTATTTAATAGATTCATCCAGAACTCTACCACATCTTCTACTTTTTTATCAAAAATTGGTATTTGCATATATATACCCACATCTGAATCATTGTCAAACAGATAAGATTTGTTACTCATATAGTTTTGTGAATTATAACCAAAATATTCTAAAGCTTTTAATTCTACATTAGAAGTGTTTACAATATTTTGCATATAGTAATAAAAATCAATTGCAACATCCTCTGAAATTAAAGGAATAAATAAATCAATATGGTTTTTTGATAATTCATCCAATCTTAATTGACAATCAACTATCATACCAAAGATCCCTTCACTGCCAACTATTAAATCAATAAAATCAATTTGGCTACTATCTGCGGTGTAAGGTCCACTTGCATTTTTTATGTTAGGTCGATTATAAAAAGGTAAAGGTATTTCATTGTTATCTATTATAAATATACCATTTTTAGAAATATATTGTCCTCGTTTTGCTTTTATCAATCTACCGTTTAATAAAACAATTGATAATGATTCTACCCAAAACCTTGTAGCACCTTTTTCTCCAGGAATAAATCCTGATGCGTTACAAGAAATAGTTCCACCAATTCTAGCATCTTTTCTACTTGTGGGGTCTACAGGGTAATAAAGTTTATTATTACTTTGATGCAATACTTCATCTCTTAAGTTTTCAAGAATTTCACCAATTGGAACTTTAGCTATTTTTTTGTTTATATCTACTTCAATTTTTGGAGACACCATTAACTCAGTATTAATAACTAATCCCCCTTTGGGTGTTGCACTACCAGTTAGGTTAGTTTTACCTGCTGAAATTGTTATAGGTATCATTATCTTGGAAAATAAATACAAAAGAATTGAACACTCTTCTTTATTTTTTGGTCTAGCTAAACCTTCGGCATAGCCTTCTATATTAGACCAATCTCTTTCATATAATTCCAAAGAACTACGATCTGTTTTAATATCAATTGATGTGCTTTGTTTAATATACTTTATTGCACTTGAAAAATTTGTAGAAACATTATCTAAATTTTTTATCTGAGACTTATTTAATATCTGCTTAGTTTGAATTTTATGCATTTAAAATAATTTGAATTAAAATTAAAATATCTTGAATATTATTAGATTGATTGTAATTCATATCAGCATAAGTATTATAGTTTGAACTTAAAATATAATTTAAAGATAATAATACATCAGAAACTGTAATTGTTCCATCAAAATCAATGTCACCTAAATAACAGAAATCAATAATTGTACTTTGTGTATTTGCAGAAACAAAAGATTGCCAGTATTGCGCATTACTCATATTAACCATCCATGATAATGTATCTAGATTAAATTCATAACAGTTATGATTAAATATCTCATAATTGGCTCTATTTCCTAAAAAACCATTATATTCAATTAATTCACTTAATACTATAGGTTCATTAATATTAAATGAATTTGGTAATCTTTTTTCAATAATATCAAATAAAAAAGAGTTAATCAATGCTCTGTCATTAACTCTACTGTGTCCAGCGTTTGGTTCCATAGCTAAAGTCCATAATGCACCATCAGATCTATGCTTTAAAAATATGTTTGTTAAATTATCAATTCTATAATCAGAATCATATTCACCAACAAACATGTATCCTGGTACATTCATTGCATTAGCTGAATATGTAGTATCATGATAACCACCTTTCATAGTGATAAAGGCAATAACATCATCAGGATTCCATTCAGTATAATGATAAGACCATTGACCACCCCAAGAATATCCATCAAAAAAAATTGGACTATATTGTAATTCTATATGATTACTTTCATCTGAAAAATAACTTTTAGCCTCAATAAGAGAATTTCCAATTCCAGAGTCCATATGCATATTATCTAAGCGTACGCCCATAAGTGCAAAATCTATAGATTTAGCTAAATCTATCATTATTGAATCTTGAATAATTGATCTTGAATCTCCACCAAAACCATGCATATAAGCATAAATACCTTTTATTGTATCAATATCATCATCAATATAAATACTAAAATCGGCTGTAGTAAATGATTCATCTTGATTGGGGGTATCAGTAAAATGATAGGTTTGCGTTAATATTGTACTAATGATGATTAAAATAGTAAAATATAATTTATACATATACTTATTGTCTATCACATTGATAAATTGAAATAATTTTTATTCCATTTTCAACTAAGTACAATCTTGTTTCTTTATTATTTAATACTATTACTTCTGTAGAATCTTTATTTACAGATATGGGATAAGATGTAGTTTTTGGTTGAGGTGCTTGTATTTCAAAGGGTTCTGCAAAATATTGAGATAAATCTACATTTATATTAACAACATCTTTAGGTATCGTATTAAATATATTTGAAATATCAATATCAATATCAACATTATCAATTTTTACAAATATTAAATTTTCTAATTCATCATAATTAACAAAAACATTACCAACAATCATATCATCACGTTCAAAATTACCGGACTTTAATCTCATTGTACCAAAAAATTCAGCCTTTTCTTCATCAATAACTATATAAAAATCTGAAACCGTCCAATTGTAATCAAAACCTCCAATTTTACCTCCTCCTTCAATCTGACCAATTGAGGATAAAAAATTATTTATAATATTTTGATGTATAAACAGTTCAAGATGATTAGAATAGTCCTCTTCTGTATTTAATTCAGAAGTATTTAATGTACTTAGTGAAAAGAATAATATTAATAGTTTTGATGTGATAAGATTTTTCATAAAAATAATTTAAATAGATAAAATTTATATGTTCAATATAAAATAAAGTTCATTTTAATAAAATCATATTAATTAAATACTTTATCTTTTATAGATAAATTTTTTGTTGAATTTGAATTTTTAATTATTGAATCTAAAAAATTTTCTATATACTGCATTCTAAGACATTCATCTTCTAGTTCTAAAAATTCTTGTTTTAACAAATTTGGTATAATTAGATCTTTAGTAAAATCAAATGATATAGTTTTTTTTATTTCCTCTTGTATGTTGTGATCTACATTTAAAGATAATAAAACCTTTAAATATTTATCATGAATAACATTAAAAATTTTAGAATCCATAAATTCAAATTTTTCATCAATATCTTCAATTTCGCCTAACCAAGTATCATCTTTTTTAACATAATTAATAACTCTAAATCTATTTAAACCTTTAACCAAGATATCATATTTTCCATCTGAATAGGAATTTAATGTTTTGTGTACTTTAACTGTACAGCCAATATTAGAAAACTGACCCTTATCTCTATATATCATACCAAATATTTGATTGTTTTTTATGGAATTATAAATCATTTTTTTATATCTATCTTCAAAAATATGTAATGGTAATATTTCTTGAGGCAATATTGAAATTTTAAGCGGAAACAAAGGGATCATTAATCTTGACAGTCTTGAGACTCCTCCTGCCATACATCAATGCAATTAAAATGATATTCTTCACAAAGATTATTATCTTGAACAAATATATCGCATGTAGGTTGTAGGTCACATATAGATTCAGGTAGTGATGATAATTCATTATTATTTATATATAGAACCTCTAAAAATGATAAATTGCCAATACTTTCAGGAATTGATACTAAATCTAAATCAGCTAAACTTAAATATATAAGTCTACCATCTTCCCAGTCAGTAATACCTACTATTGAACCTATATCAAATACATTCAGACTATCAATTGAGGGGTTTTGATTTATAAAATCAAATATTACATGAATATCATCGCAAGAAAATCCGTCGTTAGAATTACCTATACATGGATCAATATCATCGCAGATTGTATCTTGATCAATATCTATACCCGTTCCTCCACATACCCCACAATCATCAACTATAGATATGCAGTCATTATCACAGTTAAAATTATCTTCGGGATATATACATAAATCAGAGTCATTAGTATTTGCCTCAGAAGAATAATTACAGGCTGATTCATCTAAACATCCATATATAGTATCGCTTTCAAATAGACTATCACATGCTGTAAATAAGATTGGTAATAAAAATAATATGTATATTTTTTTAATCATTTGTTATAATATAATTTACATTGAATTAATACTAAACTAATATTTTTTTATATTCAAAATATTCTTCATTTTCTTTTCTTACATCAATAGACAAAGGATGTTTAAATGATTTTATCAATTCGAATTTTTTTGAAAAAGTATTTTCTATATCT
>CBFHVR010000022.1:0-17597 GCA_965659495.1 uncultured bacterium | reverse complement strand
TATTTAGATGATTTAGATAAACAAAAAGGTTATATATTTTCTGGTGCTGCAGATAGTAGAAGAGGCGCTTCAGCAAAATCATATTAACATAAAATAATGAAAAATAAAATTGATAAATATATAAAAGAAGCTAAGGTATTATTTGTACTTATTATAGTAGCCTTTACAGTTAAATCTTCATTAATTGAAATCTATGTTGTGCCAACAGGTTCAATGGAGAATGAAATTTTAGTTGGAGACTTATTAATTGGAAACAAATTTACTTATGGTATGAGAACTCCAAATTGGCTTGGTGTTCCATATACTAGATTAGGATTTTATATTCCATCAATCAGATTACCTCAATTTAAGGAAGTGTCAAATGGGGATGTTGCAATGTTTGAGTACCCACGTGACCCATTTCAAAAATATGTAAAAAGATGCATTGGTATCCCAAGAGATACTATATCAATTATTGATGGAGAAATTAATATAAATAGTAAAATTATGCCATTTCCCAAAAATGCTAAATATATAACTTTTAAAGAGGCAGATTTAAATAATGATGGTTGGATAAATAGACTTGATTATAATATGGTTAACCCTTCTAATTCTAGAAGATTTCAAGTTGCTCTAAGGAAGGCTCAATTTACTGCTAAAAATCAAGCAAATGTATATGATTCACTATTTAACACAAAATCAACAATATTGTTAGATAAAGATTTTCAATTAAATCCATACAAAAGTAATTTTGTTTATAGTAGTAATAACAGAGATTACCCTTCAATTCAAGAACAATATTTGATGGGGACAGTATATCCATATTTTAATGGAAATACAGATAATATTGCGCCTTTTATCGTTCCTCATAAGGGTATGAAAATAAACATAAATGATTGGTATGATAAACAGAATGAATGGATTTCATTTATAACACTGTTAGTTCAAGATGGTAATGATGTATCATTAGACGGTTTAAGTTTTATAATGGAAGATCCTGAATCTATAGCTCAAATAAGTGGTATATTGTGGTATAAGCTGTTTCCTAATCAAGATAAACAAAGAGATAATTATCACAATAAAAAGGCATCTTTAAAATCAAAGAATAAAATAAATATGGTTGATAATCCATGGAATATATATGAAAATCCGTATCTTTATACTTTTGAATCTAATATTAACCTTGTTAAATCTGTTGATTTAGATCAAGATGGTACTTTTACAAAAAATGATTTAGTTAATGATAAGATTTTTGATTCTTTTATAAGTAAATATTCAGAAAATGAAATACAAAACATAGTTAAAAACGATTATGATGGTTCATATTTTTTATTTGGTTTGAACTTTTACAAAGATTACGCAGATAAGTATATAATTGAAAATCTTAAGGTTAATAACATCTATTTAAAAGATATGATTAATTATGAAGTAGTTCACGATTATTATTTATTTATTGGGGATAATAGAGATAATAGTTTAGATTCTAGGTACTGGGGTTTTGTGCCTGATTACCAAATACTTGGAACTCCTTTACTTTCTTTATTAAATATCAGTAACTTAAGTGTGAGGATTAAAACTATTAATTAAAATGATATCTATTATAGCATATATTATTAAGTTACTGTTAAATTTGTTTGTTACAACTATTCTAGTTACTGATGTGACTTCAAACAAGAGTAATGACGGTAAAAATTTAAAGTTAATATTGTTTTGTTCTTTTTTCACTTTAACATTAGCATCTGTAAGTTCTTTAATAAGTGTTATGGATAAATCAATTCTATATTCCACTACTTTATTAGTTATTTTCTTTATCATTAATTCTCTTGTTGTTAATTTCGATATTGATGAAAAGTTAAAAATTTATCTAATATGTTTATGTTCTTTTTTGTTTGGTATTGGAGGAATAACCTTAACATTAATAGGTATAATATCGTCTGTAATTAGTTATATAATACTTTATAATAGCACAGATTTTTACAAGTTCTTTTTTTCAAATGTTGACAAGGATAATATAGATAAAACAGATTTTGATGAAAATCATACTATTTAGATGAAATAAAGATTGTATGATTCCATTTTTTTTTAAAAATTAAGATATGAATTTCAATAAAAAAGAAGATAGAATTAAATATTTAGAAGATAAGTTTGATAATCTTAAGGATGTTATTGGTAGCAATTATGGGGAGCCGCTAATGAAAGAGCTTGTTTCTCGACTAAACACTACAATAGACGGATTTAATGATGAAATGTCTAATTTATTTAAAGCTCTTAAAGATAAAGAGAAAAAAAGAGAAAAATTACTTAATGATATAGATACAAAAAGTATTAAAAAAATACCCAAGAACAAAAACATGTCTAAATGGGAAGAGAAACTTAAAAAATTAGAACAACAAAAATAGGATTATAAATTAATGGCTAAAGAAATAAAAAAAATTGGTGATATTTTAATTAAAAGAAAATATATAACTAAAAAGCAACTTCAAAACGCTTTAGATGAACAGGGCGACAGACCTTTAGGCCAAACTCTTATCGATATGGGTTATGTTAAAGAGAATGAGATATCAGATGCACTTGAAGAGCAATCATTATTAAAGCAAACTTTAGAAACTGCTAAAGATGCTGTTGCTAACCCAATCCAATATAAAGCATTATGGTTTATTGTTGTTTTTTCAATTTTAGGTATATTTTTCATTTACAATCAGTTAACAGGAACTGTTGATGAAGGAATTAAGGGTAATGCTCAAACTAATGAATTGCAAGATGAAGATATTAATGCTGTTTCAGTTAAAGAAAAGAAATTACGTTTAAGATATATTGGTCATAATAGTAAATTGAAAGAAATGCAAGATACTACTATTCAGATTAAAAAAAGAAATTCAACTTTCAAGAGAGATGTAGCTTCCGAATTTAAAGGTACAAATCAAGAAATTGATGATGTTAGATCTATAATGTTTGATACTGATTCAGTCTTGAGTGAAGATTTAAGTGATTTAGATGATAGATTTTTTACATACAGATCTACATCTAAAAATGATATAAATCGTCTTAAAAAGGAAAATAAGTCTTTAAAGTCTAGAATTGACGAGCTTGAAATTAAGCTAAATGATTTAGAATCGAAGCTTAAAAAAGAAGAAGAATAATATCCTATAAAAATGTTCAAATCTGAAGATATAATAGGCGATATAGTTTATATATCCTTTAATAATAATGAATATCTCAATCAAATCGGTATCAAAAATCCATCCGGACATTATCTAGTTAAGGGTTTTGATCATCTGGGTTTATGGCTTCAACATCCAGGTATTTTTGTAAAAAAAACAAAAGATAAGAATGGGAACCCTATCCCTTTAGATATACAAAAAGAAAATCAAATTGATGGAGTTTTTTTGGTGATGTGGAACTTTGTAAATACTATAATGCACTATCCAAATAGAGAAGGCTACGATTTTCCTAGTGAATTTAATAAGGACGTAGGTTTCAAAACAAAAGAGGATTAATTTGTTATCTGGAAAAATAAAAATATGGCATCAAGATAAAGGATGGGGCTTTATAGAAAGTAATGATGGGGAAGATTATTTTTTTAATATTAAAAATCTTAGATCAGGTCAAAATGTAAGAAGTGGTCTTAGTGTTAAATTTGATACTGAAGAAAGTCAACAAGGATCACAGGCTGTTAATGTCACCCTCTATTAAGAATAAAATAAAACTTGAAAATCTTAATTTTTATGGATATCATGGTGTATATAATAAAGAAATTAAAGATGGTCAAGAATTTATTCTTAATTTAGATATCTCCTATAATTATAATGATTCTTCAGATTCTGTTTCAAAAACTATCGATTATATAGAATTATACAATTTACTAAAAAATTTTTTTAATAAAACTCGTTATAATTTATTAGAAACATTAGGAAACGAAATAATAAATCAAGTTTTAGATAATTATGCATCTATATATTATATTAAAGTAAATATAAGAAAACCTTCAATTTCAATCGAACAAAACAATGATTTTATTAACATTGAAATCGAGTATAAAAAATGAAAATATATTTAGGCTTAGGCTCAAATATAGGTGATAGATTAACAAATCTTGGCAATGCTAAAATTTATTTAAATAAACACTTAAAAATAACAGTTATAAAAGAATCAAAGATTTATGAGACTTCACCAATGGAAAAAAAAGATCAAGATTATTTTTTAAATCAGGTTATTGAAATCAAAACAGATTTAAATGCTTATCAACTACTTAATTATATACAAGAGATCGAATTAATTATGGGTAGAAATCATACGGAAAAAAAATATTTTCCTAGAACAATTGATATTGATATTCTTTCATTCAAACATTTAAATATTGATATTGATGATTTAAAGATACCTCATACTAAAATTAATTCAAGAAAATTTGTTCTTAAACCTTGGAGTGATATAGCTTCTGATTATATATTGCCTAATAGTAATTTGACAATAAAACAACTTTTAGATAACATTTCTCATTTAAGTGATGAAATAAGGGAGTACAACTAAATGTCATCTTTGTATTATAATATTTCAATTGAAGGAACAATTGGGGCTGGTAAAACAAGCTTAGCAAATATTGTTGCAAAAAAAATTCAAGCAAAACTAGTTTTAGAAAAATTTGAAGAAAACCCATTTCTGAAAGACTTTTATAAAAATCAACAACAGCATGCATTTCAAACGCAGTTATTTTTTTTACTATCCCGATATTCTCAACATCAAGATTTAAAACAAGTTGATATGTTTTCTAAAACAATAATTTCAGATTATATGTTTATTAAGGATAGATTATTTGCTTGCCTTAATTTGAATGATCGAGAAATGGTCTTATATGATACTATTGCAAAAATTCTTGAGAAAGATATTATTTACCCTGATTTAGCAATATTTCTTCAAGCTGATACAGATAAATTAATGTCTAATATAAGAAAAAGAGGCAGAGTTTACGAAGAAAGTATTAGTTCTAATTATATTGAATCACTAAATCAAGTATATAATGAATATTTTTTTAGATATGATAAGGGCCCTTTATTAATAATAAATACAAATGATATAGATTTCGTTAACAATAATGAAGATTTAGATGGAATTATGGATTTATTAAAAGAGCCAATTAAAGGGCGTAAGTATTACAATCCAATCAAGAGCTTCTAATTATGTATAATTTGCTTAAATCTTTGCGATTATCATTAATACTATTATTTATATTTAGTTTAATTTTCCTTTTTGCTAAGTATTTATTGCTTCCAATAATCATATTTATGTTCATAATGAAATTCTTAGGATATTTTAAATTTAAAAAACCTATTAATAAAAAATCTAATAACAATAGGGATAATGATTCAAAAATTATAGATGCGGAATATGAAGATATAGATTAAATCTTCTAAAAAGACTAAACATAGGAAAAGCATAATGTTAAAAAGTATTAATCTTAAAGACAAAAAAGTTTTATTAAGAGTAGATTACAATGTTCCTATTCAAGATGGGCAGGTAGTAGATGATTATAGAATAAAGAAAACCTTACCAACATTGCGTTATTGTTTAGATCATGGTGCATCTATAACAATTATCTCTCATTTAGGTAGACCTAAAGGTGTAGATGAAAATTTAAGCTTAAGTCCAGTCTGTGATAAATTAAGTGAGCTTCTACAAAAAGAAATCATTTTCTCTGAAGACTGTATTTCAGATAAGGCTTTTGTTACATCATCATCTTTAAAAAAAGGTCAAATTCATATGTTGGAGAATTTACGATTCCATAGCGGAGAGTTAACAAATGATAAAGATTTTTCTAGAATGTTATCATTTCATGGAGATGTATATATTAATGATGCATTTGGTACAGCCCATAGATCTCATGCTTCTAATGTAGGTGTGGTAGATTTTTTTGATGAACACTGTATGGGTTTACTGATGGAAAGAGAGATAAAGTACTTAATTGACGAAATAAAAAATCCTATAAATCCATTTATTGTAGTAATGGGCGGTGCAAAAGTTAAAGGTAAAATTGAGCTTATTGAAAATTTTTTAAATATTTCTGATAAGTTATTAATTGGAGGAGCACTATCATTTCCTTTTTTAAAAGTTAAAGGGGTCGATATTAATTCTCCATTATTAAATAATGAAGATATAGAATGTGCAAAAAAAATATTATCTATAGCTGAATCGATTAACAAAGAGATAATACTACCTACGGATTTTGTTACATCAACTACTTTAGAAGATATTGATAATATTGATATTAAATTAAATAAGGATATAAATCCTAGCTTAGGTTGTTTTGATATTGGTCCCGAAACTACAATGCATTTTAGTCAAATTTTATCAACAGCAGAAACTATACTATGGAATGGCCCCTTAGGTGTATGTGAAAATCCATATTTTGGAACTGGTACACAACAAATATGTAGAATTATTGAAGAGCTAACTAATAATGGTGTAATCTCCATATTAGGAGGAGGAGACACTGCTTCTGCTGCTCGAAAGTTTTCTCAATCTGAAAAATTCACACATATTTCAACAGGAGGTGGGGCTTCATTAGAATTATTAAGTGGAATTTATCTTCCTGCAATTAAGAAATTGGAGAATAATGATAAATAGATCAAAATACTGTGTTGCTAATTTTAAAATGAATAAAACATTAGCAGAAACAAAAAAATATATGAATTTGTTTAATAGTTTTTTGAACGAGCATACTTTCTCAAAAAATATTACTAATAGAGTTGTTTGTCCATCATATATTTGTTTAAATAAAGATATATTTAATAGTGTTTCTTTAGGTTCTCAAAATATAAATGAAAATGATTCAGGTGCATTTACTGGAGAAATATCAGCTAAGATGTTAAAAGAACAGGATGTAGATTATGTTATATTGGGCCATTCAGAGCGAAGAGAGTATTTTAAAGAGTCAAATAGCAAAATTAATCAAAAAGTTCATGCTTCATTATCAAATAATTTAATACCAATTCTATGTATTGGAGAGACATTAGAGACTAGAGAAAATAATTTAATTGAAGATTTTATATTAAGACAACTCACCGTATCACTTGATGGTATATCAATAAATGAAAATATTATTATTGCATACGAACCTATTTGGGCTATTGGTACAGGAAAAACTGCTACTTCAAAAATCGTTACTCAAGTCCATATCATGATAAGAAAAATTTTAAATGATATTGGCTTTGATGGAGAAAATGTGTCTATATTATACGGTGGTAGTGTTAATAGAAATAATGCTAAAGAATTAATTAGTTTAAATGAAGTGGATGGTTTTTTAGTTGGTGGAGCATCATTAGATGCTAAACATTTTTTTGATATTTACAATTTTGTTGAGGAGAGTGTGTAATGTTATATAGTATATTAGTTTTTCTTTTAGTTTTAGTATCTGTTTTACTAATAGGTATTATTCTTCTTCAGTCAGGACAGGGTGATATGGGTTCTGCAATGGGAGGAAATACTATGAATCAAGCTTTTGGTAGTGAGGGTGCAGATAAATTGCTCGTTAGAATTACGACAACTTTAGCTGCTATTTTTATGGTTTTAGCTATTTCTATACAATGGTTTGGCAAAACTGTTGATACAGAAAGATTTGATTCAGTTAACGAATCATTGCCTACACTAAATAAAGAAGAAAATTTAAATAGTAATGAAGAAATTAATGAAGGTATACCGTTACCGTCCTCTGAATAATTTATAATAGCTGAAGTGGTGGAACTGGTATACACGCTGTCTTGAGGGGGCAGTGAGATTTAATCTCGTGCGGGTTCAAATCCCGCCTTCAGCACATTCATAATATGAAGGTTATTTTTTTATGTTAAAATTTTTAAGATACAGTCAAATATTTTTTTTATCATTAAGTTTTTTTTATGCAAGAGGTTATACTTGTAACGAAATTGACAGCATAATTATAAATAGATTTGATAATGGTGATTATGAAATAGCACATACAATGGCAAAGAAGAATAAAAGTAAAGATGCCTGTGATGCTAATTTTTATTTTAATTTGGGTACAGTTTTCAAGAAATTTGATGATTTTAATACTACTAGAGAAATGTATAATCTAGCTATGAAAAAATCAAATGAAGAAGATTACAAAGCTATTAATTTAGAATATAAAAAATTATCTTTCTTTTCATCTCAAGTAAATTTTATTCAATCAATTTATGCAAGTGATAATAATAAAGAAAAAGCTCTTATAAATTATAAAGAATTATTAATGGGTAATGATAAATGGGATAATGGTGAACCATTTGTCGATACAAATCAAAACATGAGTTATGACGAAGGTGAAGTTCATACTGACTGGAAATTTAACGATATTGGTTTATTAAACTTATATATTGCAGATATATATAAAAATTCAGAAAGATATTCTGATGCTATTGTATATCTGAAATCTGCTATAGCCATCAATCCTTTTGTAAAAAAATATCAAGAATATATTAATGTTATTTCTAAACTAATTGCTCAACAGGGTAATAATTATTTAAGACTTGGAAAATTAGATGATGCAATAAATCAATATACTCTTTCCTTATCAATTGATTCCACAGAGGCATCAATTTTTTATAATTTAGGTAATGCATATTTTGAAAAGCAGGATTATACCAATGCTATTACTGCTTTTTCTAACGTTATAAAAATTGATCCTGAAAAATTTAAAGCTGTACATAAATCTGGTATTGCATTTCAAAAATTAACTCAACATGAAGATGCTATTATTCAGTTTAGAAAGGCTATTACTATTATTGAAAGAAATGAAGAAAATTTTATGTCTTCATATCACAGTTTGGGAGTTTCCTTTATGGAGACTGGTTCATACTCAGAAGCAATACAAATATTAAACGAAGTTATCACATTGTCACCCCAGTATTATAAGGCGTACGAAACATTAGGTGTGATACATATTGAAGCAACAGATGAAAGATTTGTTAATTATGACTTAGCTTTAGAGTATTTGTTAGAAGCTTCAAAAGTTAAATCTGATAATTATCGTATTAAATTTAGATTATCTCAACTTTATAATATGATGGCTGAAGAAAATAAAGAGAATGAAAAATATAAATTAATGAATAAAAATTTGATCGAAGCCAAAAAGTTTGCTAGACAATGTTTAAAATTAAAAAAAACATATGGAGGTGCCTATTTTGAATTAGGTGTTGCTGAACTAAATCTTTGCAACAGATCCTCATCACTAAAAGCACTAAAAAAAGCTGCTAAATATGATAGAAGATATCGTTCTGAAGTAAAAAGAATTATTAAGAAGATGGACTCTATTATGAATCACTGTTCAGATTAAATAATACATACATATATGATAAAAGCTGTAGTTTTTGATTTAGATAACACCTTGCTAGATTTTATGAAAATGAAAAATACAGCTGTAGATGCTGCCGTCTCTGGAATGATTTTTTCTGGATTAGAGATAGATAAAGAAAATGCTATACAAAAAATTTATTCTATTTACGATTCTAAAGGTTATGAATATCAAGAAGTTTTTGATTTATTTTTAAAAGACACTATTGGTAAGGTTGATTATAAAATTTTAGCTTCAGGTATTATAGCGTATAAAAAGGCTAAAGAAAGTTCTTTGACTCTTTATAAAAATGTCAATGAAACATTGCTTTCACTTACTAAAATGGGTTTAAAATTGGCTGTTATTTCTGATGCTCCGAGTAGAGAGGCGTGGGTTAGAATCTGTACGGTTAATTTAGAACACACATTCGATGCAGTAATAACCTTGCATGACAAAGGGATTCATAAGCCATCCCCCGAACCGTTCAAAAAAGCTATTAAATCTTTAAATTTACAAGCACAAGAAACCTTAATGGTTGGTGATTGGCCTGAAAGAGATATTATTGGTGCTAAAAATGTTGGTATGAAAACGGCATTTGCTAAATATGGTGATACATTTAACACTAAAAATTCTGGTGCAGATTACGTTCTTGAAGATATTTCAGACTTAATTAACATAATAAATAAGATCAATAAATAATGGTAGGTACAGATATAATAGAAGTATCTCGAATTGAAAGGCTTATTAAAGAAAAAGGTAGCAAATTTTTAAATAAAATTTACACCCAAAATGAAATAGACTATTGTGAATCTAAGGGGCCAAATAAATATCAGCATTATGCTGGAAGATTTGCGGCAAAAGAAGCTATAATTAAAGCTATAGGGAATAGGCCTCCAAATTTAAAAAATATTCAGATTTCAAACGATAATAATGGAACACCATATGTCCATATTATTCCAGACCCAGCTTTTCTAAGTCCTTCATTGCATATATCTATTTCACATGTTAAAAAATATGCAGTTGCATTTGCTACCATTGGATCATTAGCGCATAATTAGGATTAAATTTTTAATGATAAAAAAAATAAACATATCAAATATTGCGATTATTGATAATTTAGAAATTAATTTTTCTAAAGGCTTTAATATTATAACTGGAGAAAGTGGTTCTGGTAAATCAATACTAATAAAATCAATAGAATATCTTAAAGGTAAAAAGTTTAATAAAAATGATTTTAGAAAAAATGCTTCTTCTGCATCTGTAAGTTCAGTGATTAAGCTTGATAATAAAGATTATAGCCTTGAAAGAAGGATATCTAAAAATTATGTATCAAGTTTTTATGTTAATAATGAGAAAACTAATTTTGATACATATAGTCAATTATTAAAAAATGCCATAGATATACATAATCAAAACGATCATCAAGACTTATTGGATAAAGAGTTACATATTCAATATTTAGATGCTTTTTCAGATAATTCTTTACTTTTAAATCAAATAGATACTGTATATACAGAATGGCAAAAAATGAAGAAGGAATTATCTAGCTTAATAAAACGAAAAGAAGAATATAAAATAAAAAAAGAGTTATATCAATTTCAAAATGAAGAATTATCAAAAATTGAATTTAATGAAGATATGGAAGAAAAGCTTATGTCTAAGTATCAATTATTGTTTAACTCAAAAAAAATAAAAGATTGTATTTCTCACACTAAGGCTAATTTAAATGATGATCTTTCAGATAATAATATTTCTGCTAAAATATCTAATGCCATTAAAAATATAGAAGATATAGTAGATTACAGTAAAAGCTATAAAACAATCAGTTTAAGACTAGAGTCTTTATTAATTGAGGCAAACGACATATCATTTGATTTAGAAAATCTTTCAAATAATATAGTTTTTGATATAGAAAAATTAAAAAAATATGAAGAAAAAATTGCTTTTTTAAATCACATTAAAAGCAAGTATGGTCCAACCATTAAAGATGTTATAAATCATAAAGAATCATTGAAAAATAAAATTGTAAAATCTAAAAATTATGATAAAGAAATATCAAATTACGAGTCTAAAATTGAAATTTTAGATAATAAATTAATGAATTTATGTAAAAAAATATCATTGATCAGAAAAAAAATGCAGCCTATTATAGAACGAGAAATCAAACAAAAGTTTGTTTCCTTAGATTTAAAAAGTGCGGAAATACAATTTAATATTAAATCTGATAATTCCTTTTTATCTATTTCTGGTTATGATAAATGTGAGATTTTTATAAGAACTAATAAAGGTGAAGACTTTAAACCCTTAACCTATATAGCTTCAGGTGGAGAAATTTCAAGGATTATGTTAGCTATCAAATTATCTTTACAAGATAAATTTAATTTAAATTCTCTCATTTTTGATGAAGTTGATGTTGGTATATCTGGAAGCACAGCAAGTAAGATTGGTTCTGCGCTTTATGAATTAAGTAAATATAGTCAAGTAGTATGTGTTACTCATTTGCCGCAAATTGCATCAAAAACTAATGATTCGCACTATAAAATATTCAAAACTGATTCAAATAATAGGATAATTGCAAAAATTAAAGAGTTAGATACAAAAAGTAAAATCAATGAAATTGCTAGACTTCTAAGTAATGAAGAAATAACTTCAGACAGTATAAAACAAGCAACTAACATGATGGGGCAATAGATTATGGACAAATTTATAATTAAGTCAACAGAATCATTAAATGGGGAAGTTTCTATTGGTGGAGCAAAAAATGCTGTATTACCATTAATGACGGCTTGTATAATAAATCCAGGTACTTATACAATAAATAATGTACCTTTACTTAGAGACACTTTAACAATGGCTAAGCTTTTAGAAATGGTTGGAGCAAAAGTTACAATTAAAGGAAACACATTTAAGATTAACACAAAAAAATGTAATACACCATATGCTCCTTATGATTTAGTTAAAACTATGAGGGCTTCTTTTTATGTTTTAGGTCCATTTATGAGCAGATTTAACAAGGCTCAAGTTTCACTTCCAGGAGGTTGTGCTTGGGGACCTAGACCTGTCGATTTTCATATCAAAGCACTAGAAAAAATGGGTGCAAAAATAGAACTAACAGGAGGTTATATTAACGCTTCTGGTCAATTAAATGGTGCAGACATTATATTCGATAAAAGTAGTGTTGGAGCAACAGGTAATGTATTAATGGCTGCAGTTAAAGCTAAAGGTGTAACAAGAATACTTAATGCTGCTATGGAGCCAGAAATTGATTGTTTAATAGATTTTTTAAATCTTATGGGTGCAGATATTAAAAGAAATCAAGATGGTTCCATTATTATTATTGGTGTTTCAAGTTTAAATGATAAAGTTGAATTTGATGTCATTCCTGACAGAATAGAAGCTGGTACATTTATGATTGCTGTAGCTATGTGTAAAGGAAATGTTACATTAAAAAACGTAGAACCTAAGCATTTATCAATTGTCACCAACAAACTTATAGAAGCTGGTGCTAGTATAGATATTGAAAATAATCAAATTAATATTAAAATGGATAGAAGGCCAAATTCTATTGATATGACTACTGCAATATATCCAGGTTTTCCGACAGATTTGCAAGCTCAATGGGTGGCTTTGATGACAATAGCTAATGGCTCTAGTTCAGTCACAGATACTATCTATGTAGATAGGTTTACTCATATTGCCGAACTAGAACGTCTTGGTGCTAATATACATTTAGATAATAATGTAGCACATATTAATGGGGTAAATCAACTTTATGGTGCGCCAGTTATGTCAACAGATATTAGAGCAAGCGCATCTTTAGTAATTGCTGGTTTGGCTGCCGATTCTAAAACAGAAATTTCAAGAATTTATCACATTGATAGAGGATATGAAAACATAGAACAAAAATTTGATCAAATCGGTGGTTCGATTGTACGAAAAAAATAATATTGTGATAAACTTCACAAAACAAGTATTGAAATAAATTGTTACAATAAAATGTTCGATAATATTTGCATAATATCTAATCTTGATTTAATTTATGTCAGAAAAGTTAATGTCATTGTAATGTTTTTAAACGAAGGAGTATAGAAAATGAAAAAATTAACACTTTTAATATTAATGTTATCTTTAGGTTTAAGTCACACATCATTCAGTGGCATTGTTAAATCAAAAGAAGCTAACAATCCAAATTCAGTAGAAGTTACTATCCATTCTGATGTAGATATATATGGAGTACAATTTGATTTAAACTATGATCAAAATTTACTTTCTACATCTGAAGGTCAAATTTCTTCATTAGTAAATGCTGCTGAAGTATATTCTAAAATTATTGAACCAGGCAAAGCTAGAGTAATCATGTTTAGCATGCAAGGTGACAAAATTATGAGTTCTTCAGATGATGTAAGTTCAGTAATCAATATTTCTTTTGATACTATGGACGGTATATCTGATGCTAACATAGCTGTATCTAATTTAATACTAGCTGGTGCTAATGGTGTGTCTGTTGATTGTGAAAAAGAATCTTCTTATGATATAAATTTCATGCCTGAAGAAACTTCTCTAGAGATGAACTATCCTAACCCATTCAATCCATCTACTACAATACCATTTAATATTACTCAAGCTGGAAATGTGCTGTTAAATGTATATGATATGAGTGGTTCTTTGGTTAAAACTTTAGCATCTGATTACAGAGAAGCTGGAAGTTATAAAGTAATCTGGAATGGCCTTAATAATGATGGTCAACAAGTTGCAAGTGGTCAATACATTCTAAAGATGAGCGCTCCTAATTACTCTAATACCTTACAAATGACATTTATTAAGTAGAACTTTCTACATAATGATTAACAAAAAGCCTCAAGAAATTGAGGCTTTTTTATTTAGTAAATATTTTGTTATTAGTTATTATATATAATAAATTAAAATGTTCTTATCATTCTTATTAAACAAAGTTAACATGGAGTAAGTTTTTTTTAATTTTTATGAAATTTAATATAGTTATCATAGGTGCAGGTGAAGTTGGTTTTAATCTAGCTAAATCTTTAAGTAAAGAAGAGCACGATATTACAGTAATTGATATTGATCCAAATAAATGTCAAAAAGTTACTAATAATATTGATGCTAGAGTAATAGAGGGAGATGGTTGTTCGCAAAGGATAATTCAGCAGGTAGACATGAGTGAAGTTGATTATCTTATTTCTTTAACTAAAATTGATGAAGTTAATTTGGTTGCTTCAAAAATGTGTAAAGAAATGGGAGCTAATAAAGTAATTTGTAGGCTACGTAATACAGAATACGGTAAAAAAACTATTGTAGACCCTTCTCAATTTGGTATTAATCATATTGTTTTTCCAGAAAAGGCAGCTAGAGATGAAATTAAAAAAATTATAACCCAACCTTCTAGCTTTGATATAGAAACCTTTAAGGATGATAAAATCACATTAATTGGCATTTTATTAGACGCATCTTCTCCTTTAATAGGAAGAACTATGGAAAATGTAGAGATTTCTAATCCTTATATACCACATAAACTCTCTATAGTGTGTAGGGGAGATTCAAGTTTTATTCCTCATAGACAAACTAAGTATTCAATTAATGATATAGTGTATTTTGCTGTTCCATCTAACTATGCTGAACAGGTTCAGTCAATGGCTGGAAAATCATCATTTAAAGTACAGAATATCATGATAATGGGTGGAGGTAAAATTGGCAGATTAGTTGCTGCGTCACTACAAAATGACTATAATGTGAAATTATTAGAAAAAGATATTGAAAAAGCAGAGTTAATAAGCGATAAATTAGAAAATACACTTGTGTTAACAGATGATGGTTTAGATATAGATTTTTTAGAATCAGAAAATATATCATCACTTGATTGTTTTATTGCTCTTACAGATAATGAACAAATAAATATAATGTCTTCTTTATTAATGAAGCATTATGGTGTAAAACAAGTCATTGTCCATATTAATAGCACTAGTTTTTTTAAAGTAGTTAGAAGAATTGGTGTTGATGCCGTTATAAGTAAAAACACATCAGCAGTTAATAAAGTTTTAAAAATTATAAGAAGTGATGAAGATAAATTGTCTGTCTCTCGATTTGATGAGATTGATATTGAATCAGTAGAACTTAAGGTTAAGGATGATTCTCCATATTTATTAAAAAATCTTACTATTAGAGATTTACCTAATGAAATTTGTCTTGCTGCTATTATTAGAAATAATAAAATTATTATTCCAATACGTACAACCGATTTAAAAATTAATGACGATTTATTATTTTTCACTAAATCTGAAGATATCTATAAAGCTGAGCAATTATTTTAATTAAATAGACATAATTGATGATAAATAAAAGAATAATAAATATAATTGGTTATGTACTTGTCTTTTTAGGCTTTTCCATGTTATTTAGTGCTATATGGAGCTATATAGATGCTTCTGATGACCTAATACCAATTTTAAATTCTAGCCTAATAACAACATTAACAGGAATTTCTTTAATTATATTAACTCAAGTTAATTTTTTAAAAATATATCCATATATATCATTGAAAAATAATGACAAAATAGATTTGTCACATAAAGATGGATATACATTAGTCACTCTTAGTTGGTTATTAATGACTTTATTCAGCTCTTTACCATTTTATTTTTATGGAGGAGCTTATGTATTATATGTTGATGCTTTTTTTGAGGCGATTTCTGGTTTAACTACTACAGGAGCAACTATATTGTCCTCAAATGATTTTTCTCAAATACCCAGAGGGTTGATGTTTTGGAGAAGTTTTATTCCATTTATTGGAGGTATAGGTATTATTGTTTTTAGTATTGCTATATTGCCTTTAATGGGTTTTGGCGGTGTACAACTCTTTAGAGCTGAAGTTGCTGGACCGGTAGCGGATAAACTTACTCCTAGGGTAAAGCAAACAGCCTCATTGTTATGGACTATTTATTTTGGTTTAATTACTATATTAACAATTATATTAATGATTGAAGGTTTAAGTTTTTATGATTCAATCACACATTCTTTTACAACTATAGCAACAGCGGGTTTTTCTACAAATTCTAATAGTATAGCTGCGTATTCACCTATAGTACAATATACTATTATATTTTTTATGGTTTTAGCTGCATCAAGTTTTTCACTTCATTTTTTAGCCTTTCGAAAGGGTCGTGTAGACTATTTTAAAGATCAAGAATTTAAAGTCTATATAGGTTTACTAATATTATTTTTATCTATATTCTTTATTGATAATTACTTTAAAGATTTATTAAATAGTGGTTCATTTGAAGAAGGGTTAAGAAACTCCTTATTTACTGCAGCCTCTTTATTAACTACTACTGGATTCACAACAGTTGATTATGAAACATGGGGTTACACTTCTCATACTATGATTTTTATATTATTTTTTATAGGTGGATGTGCTGGGTCAACAACTGGTGCAATTAAAATCATTCGTACTATACTCGTCTTTAAATTTTTAATGCGCGAGTTAAAAAAATTATTGCATCCAAAAGGTATCTTTAATATAAGGATTGGTACAAAAAAAGTTTCAGAACAAATTGTAAATAATACAGTAGGTTTTTATCTTTTTTATATTTTTATATTTGTTTTTGCTGCTTTTATTTTTGCTTGTCTAGGTTTAGATTTTACTTCTTCTTTATCTGTATCAGCATCTGCTATAGGCAATATTGGTCCTGGATTAGGAGATATTGGCCCTTCATCTAATTGGGCTAGTATAGGTACTCCTGCCAAAATATTAGCCTCCTTTTTAATGTTATTAGGTAGATTAGAAATTTTTACTGTAATGTTATTATTTTCTGGAGGTTTTTCAAAAAAATGAAATACATAAAATTTAATAAAATCAACAAGATTTGTATTGTCACTATCTCAAATGGACCTTATAATACATTAAACTCTAAAGTACTAAATGAGTTAAACACTATAGTAGATGAAATACTATCTAACAGTAAAATTAAAGTTGTTATTATTACAGGTCAGGGAGATAAAGCTTTTGTTGCTGGTGCTGATATTAAAGAAATGCAATTAATGGATAAGCAGCAAGCTGCTAATCATTCTAAATTAGGTCAATCTATTTTTTCTAAAATTGAAAATTCACATAAACCTATAATTGCTTTAATTAAAGGTTTTGCATTAGGTGGTGGTTGTGAGCTTGCTTTAGCTTGTCATATAAGATATGCTTCTGAAAATGCCAATATTGGTCAACCGGAAGTTAAGTTGGGACTTATAGCAGGCTTTGGCGGAACGCAGCGGCTAAGAAAAGTTGTTTCTAAAG
>CBFHVR010000021.1:0-13663 GCA_965659495.1 uncultured bacterium | reverse complement strand
TTTTTTTCAATATCAATCATTGGTTTTAATGTTCCAAATGCTAATGAATGAATAAAAGTTTTAACATTAATATTATCAATAGATTTAAGCTCATTCAAAGCATCTAATCTATTAGATTCACTAGCAGCATTCATTTTTTTTAAAACAACTTTCACACCATAAGATTTGATTTCATCTTCTAATTCTTGTATGTATTGTTTAGGTTTTCTTAAATAAATCCCAAAAATATTAATTTTATTTTTTGCTAATTCTATAGCGCATTCTCTTCCAATACCACTAGATGCACCCAAAATTACTGCCCAATTAGTCATTTTATATTCCTTATAAATTATATTATTAAATTAAACATTATATACTAACTATGAAATAGTAGACTGTTTTAAATTATAACAATAGAAATTTATGAAAGTTGGCATCATAGGATTACCCAATGTTGGAAAATCAACAATTTTTAACGCACTAACTAATGCTAAAATTCCTGCTAATAATTATCCTTTTTGCACCATTGATCCAAATGTAGGATCTGTCTTAGTGAAGGATAAACGTTTAAATATAATTAATAAGTACATTCAATCAGATAAAATCATTCCAACCTCTATTGAATTTGTTGATATTGCAGGACTTGTAAAAGGAGCAAGTCAAGGAGAAGGATTAGGAAATCAATTTTTATCTCATATTCGAAATGTTGATATTGTTGTACATGTTGTAAGGTGTTTTGATAATGATGATATTACACATGTAGAAGGTGATATTAATCCCATCAGAGATATTGGAATTATTGAAACAGAATTAATTATTAAAGATTTAGACTCTCTTGAAAAGCAAATTAATAAAAAACAAAAAATTGTAAAATCTGGAGATAAGCAAGCACAGTTTGAATTAGAAGTTTTAAACAAAGTTTATGCAGGTTTAAATGATGGTCAGTTAGTTAAAAATATAGATTTAAATGAACCAGAAGATGAATTTATTTCAACTCTCTTTTTATTAACAAAAAAACCCGTTATTTACTTATCTAATGTTGATGAAAATAATATTGCCTTATCAGGTGATGATTATTCTAATACGGTTAATAAATTTTCAAAAGAAAATAAATCTGAGTCGTTAAGATTATGTGGAAACATAGAAATGGAAATATCAAATTTAAATATAGATGAACAAGCCGATTTCTTATCAATATATAATTTAGAGTCTTCAGGTTTAGATCAATTGATTTTATCTTGTTATTCTTTGCTAGGTTTAGAAACATTTTTTACAGCTGGTGTCCAAGAAATAAAAGCATGGACTATTAAAAAAGGGTCCACAGCACCTGAGGCTGCTGGCGCAATACATACTGACTTTCAAAGAGGTTTTATCAAAGCAGAAATTTATACTGTTTTAGATTTAGAATCGTTTGAATCAGAGCAAAATATTAAAAGTGCAGGTAAAATTCGTCAAGAAGGTAAAGAGTATATTGTGCAAGATGGAGATATAATATTCTTTAAATTTAATGTTTAGTAATAAAGTTTAAAATTTTATTAAATATTTTTTGTTGGTCTTTATTTTCATCGAATAAATTATGATGTGCATCATCAACAAAAAATTTCTTTTTAATTTTTGATTGTGTTTGACCATAAACTAAGTCTACATTTTCTTCCAAAGATAATCTATCTGATTGTGAATGAATAATTAACAGAGGACTTTTAACGTTTGATAACTTTTGTATGACCACATTAGTAAGCTTCCTCATTTCGTTTAATGCTATCAAGGGATAAGAAGTATATCCGTAATATTTCATGTTTGATTTATCTTTAACTTCTTTTTTAGAAAATTTTAAAATTTTACAAAATATTGGAATAAGAAGATGAATTGTAAAAGGATTGTTAAACTTTAATACTGTGCCACCTACAATACATCCGTTTAATGGAAACATAGATGAAAGGTATAGAGCTAGATCAGCACCCATACTACACCCTATAACATATGTTTTTTCTGATACAGAAATTAAATTGGCTATATCTTGAGTAACATGTTCAAGCCACATTTGATATTTAACTCTATTACATTCTTCTGCAGTAGTACCATGACCTGGTAAATTATTTGCTATAGTATGAAATCCATTATCTCCAAGAAATTGTGCTAATTCCTTTACTTCGTAAGTAGTATTAGAAAATCCATGAATGATATAGACACCAACAGAACTAGACTTATTAAATTCATAATTATTTGAATCAAATCTAATCATGTTCGTTTATGATAGTTAATATATGCTTTACTTTTTCTCATATTTTGGATATGATATAATATATAGTGAAAAAAATATTTTTTAATATCATTTAATGATTCTTGATTTAACTTGAAAAGTGCATCAATTTTATCAATATGTGTGTTGAAAAATTTATGAATTAGTTTTATTGAAAGAGAATTGATTTTTATTTTACTAGAGCAGCAACGTGAGCATTCCAATTGACCAGAGGCATCATTTAAAAATCCATTTTCTAATTTTTTATTACATCGATAACAGTTTTCAATCAGAGGTTTATAGCCAAGAAAGATTAATAATTGAATGTTAAAAAAAATAAAATAATAAATAGTATTATTACTTTTGGAAGAATCTATTTTTGTTAGTGTTTTATTAGTTAATCGAAAAATTATATCGCACGGATTATCTTCAATGCTTGAATAATTAATCATATCAAGAATTACTGAGCTCAATATTAACTTATTATAATCAATAATAATATTATCATACTTGTGGATAATTGATGCTTCTTTATATGTTTGAATATTTCTTTTGGGTTTGTAATAATAGATTACATTTATATGGTTAAGTGGCTGTAGAATAGCACCGTTTAAATTTTTTATTTTTCTCACACCTTTGGCAATAATACTTACTTTACCATAGTCTTTAGAATAGAGATTACATATTAGGCTGGAGTCACTAAATTTTTTATTATTTAGAACAATTGCATCTGTAGAATAAATCACTCTTAGTACGCTTTTGCAAAAACCACATTGTATTTAGCAGGTTTTTGAGTATAAATACATTTGAGATTGTGTTTTTGTTCAAGCGGTATGCACCTTATGGTTGCATTTGTTTCTTTTTTAATTTTTGATTCTGTTTCATCATTTCCATCCCAACCACATTCCACAAAACCACCATTTGAAATCATTTTTTTAAACTCATCATAATCACTTGTTTGAAAGGTATTATCTTTTTTAAAAGCCAATGCTTCGTTAAATAAAGACTCCTGGATATCATCTAAGGTAGTGATTAAAAATGTATTTGATTCATTAATTTTAATGGTAGACTTTGCATTATTATCTCGCCTTGCAATTGTTAAAACTTGATTATTCAAATCTCTCATACCAACTTCTATCCTTAATGGTACACCCTTCATTTCCCACTCATTAAACTTAAAACCAGGAGATAGTTTATCTCTTTGATCAAAATAACATGAAATATTATTTTCATTCATATAGTCTAATATTGGTTTAACATATTGAGCAAGTTGCTCTAAGTCGTCATCTGATTTAAATATTGGTACAATAACAATTTGTATTGGTGCAATTTTTGGAGGTAGCCTTAAACCCTTATCATCTCCATGAACCATAATCAATGCCCCAATTAAACGCGTACTAACACCCCAGCTAGTAGCATAAACATGTTTTTCTGTATTATCTGTATCTTGAAATTTTACATCAAATGCTTTCGAAAAATTTTGGCCTAAATAATGAGATGTTCCAGCTTGGAGAGCTTTCTTATCACCCATCATTGCTTCAATAGAAAATGTTTCAACTGCACCAGCAAATTTTTCACTATTTGATTTTCTACCAACAGTTAAAGGAATTCCCATAAAATTTTCTACAACATCTTGATAAATTTTTAAAATTTTATGTGTTTCATCAATTGCCTCTGCTTCAGTGGCGTGTGCCGTATGGCCTTCTTGCCATAAAAACTCACTGGTTCTTAAAAATAAACGAGTTCTCATCTCCCACCTCACAACATTTGCCCATTGATTAATTAATATAGGTAAATCTCTATGTGATTTAATCCATTTTTTATACATTGACCATATAATTGTTTCACTTGTTGGTCTTACAATTACTTCTTCATCAAGTTTGGATTTTGGATCAGGACTTAAGGAGCCTTCCTCATTTACCGTTAATCTAGAATGGGTTACAATTGCACACTCTTTAGCAAAACCTTCAACATGCTCTGCTTCCTTATTTAAAAATGATTTTGGTATAAATAATGGAAAATATGCATTGGTATGATTTGTTTTTTTAAATTCTTTATCAAAAATACTTTTTATATTTTCCCAAATTTGGAACCCATAAGGTCTAATAATCATCGTTCCTTTAACTGGACCATAATCAGCAAGCTCAGCCTTTGTAATAACATCAGTATACCACTTAGAATAGTCTTGACTTTTTGGAGTAACACTTTTTGACATTTATTTATCCTTTAAAATTTCTTTAAATACATTGACAACTGACACTATATCACTTTCTTTAAATCCAGAGTGTGTAACAAGCCTAAATTTACTATTGCCTTTGTAATCAATTTTGATATTATTTTTTTCTAATGTACTAAGAAGTTTTGTATTTGATATAATCTGATGTCTATTATAAATAAAAATAATATTTGTATGAACTTGGTTGGTATTGATTTCAATATTTTTTATATCGCTTAATTGTTTTGCCAATATTTTTGCATTTTCATGATCATTTTCTATACGATTAATCATATTATCTAAACTGAAAATTCCAGCTGAAGCAATTAAACCTGCTTGTCTCATTCCACCACCCAGTGCTTTCCTCATGTGTTTTGCTTTTAATATAAAATTTTTAGTACCTAAAATAACCGAACCAACAGGAGCTGATAAGCCTTTAGATAAACAACAAGAGATACTATCACAATCTTTTGTTAATTCATCTACAGATTTATTGAGCTTAATTGCTGCATTAAATATTCGTGCACCATCTAAGTGAATAGATAAATTATTATCATTAGCAACTTCTTTTACATCTTTAAAATAATCTGTGTCTATTGCAGATCCATAACAGGCATTATGTGTATTTTCTAAACAAATTAACTTAGTTTTTGGAAAATGATCATTTCCAATATCACGAATACTATTTTCAATATCATTGATTTTAATCGTTCCATCGTCATAGTTTTTTAATTGATGAGAGTGTACTCCGCCAAATGCAGAAATACCACCAGCTTCATAATAAAAAATATGAGATTTATCACCTAAGATTACCTCATCTCCACGGTTACAGTGTGTAAGTACGGAGATCAGATTCGCCATTGTTCCTGAAGGTACAAATAAAGCCGCTTCTTTATTAAATATCTTAGCAATTTTTTTTTGTAACAAGTTTACGGAAGGATCTTCTCCATATACATCATCTCCCAAAGGGGAGTTGATGATGAATTTTTTCATCTCATTTGTTGGTAGTGTAACAGTATCGCTTCTTAAATCAATCATATTTAAAATATTAATTAGTAGAATAAATTAGTTAATATTAATTGATAAAACATTAAATTTATCCTATGAATTCAATAAATCTTATTAATGGAAACATCATTACTTTAAATGAAAAATTACCAAGAATCAATTCTTTATCAATTGATAACGGGAAAATCTCATTAATTAATAATATCAATAAAAAATTTGATACGATTGATTTAAAAGAATCAACGGTAATTCCAGGTTTTATAGATTCTCATTTTCATTTAAAAAACTTTGGGAAGAGGCTCAACCTCTTAGATTTAAAAAACATTAAATCTTCAGATGAGATAATTAAATTAGTTGAAAAGTGTGCAAAAAATAAAAATCCAGATGAATGGATATTAGGATTTGGTTGGGATCAAAATTTATGGGTGGATAAATTATTTCCTCTTGCAAATTATTTAAATCATTTAAATATTAAGCAACCGGTTTATTTAACACGTATTGATGGCCACGCTGCTTGGGTCAACGCTTGTGCTATACAAAAAACGAAGAAAACAGTTCACCAATTAGATGCAATTGATGGTGGCCAAGTAATTAATGATTGTGTTTTGATTGATAATGCTATGAGTCCATTTAAATCTTTTTTGCCAGATGAGAGTATTGAGAATGTTAAAGATTGGATTTTATTAGCTGCAAACAAAGCAGCGCAAATGGGAATTACTACAGTTCATGATGCCTGGCAAGATAGAACTATTGTTAATGCCATTAAAGAATTAATTAGAGAAGATAAATTTCCTATTCGTTGCTATGGAATGCTTGCAGGAAATGATCAAAGTTTATTAAATGATTTTTTTAAAAATGGTCATTATAAGAGTGAATATTTAACTATTAGATCTGTCAAAGCATTTATTGACGG
Organism: uncultured bacterium; assembly: GCA_965659495.1. Classification (GTDB taxonomy): domain Bacteria; phylum Fidelibacterota; class Marinisomatia; order SCGC-AAA003-L08; family D37C17. The sequence goes on along the minus strand of CBFHVR010000021.1, from coordinate 7,309 downwards.
AGCGCTTGGGAGCAGGGGAGCCGCATTGCATGAGCCATATTGTGATGATGCTAATAATTGTGGTTTAATATTAATAAGCAAAGATGAATTCAAGGAGCTTGCTGAATTATGTTATAAAAATAATTATCAACTGAATACACATGCCATTGGTGATAGAGGTAATACATATGTATTAGATCGTTATGCAGAAGTTGTTGGTAAAAATAATGATAGAAGATGGAGGATTGAACATGCTCAAATGGTTAATGATGATGATATGATGAAATTTAAACAATTCGATATACTACCATCAATGCAGCCATCACACTGTACAAGTGATATGCATTGGTTACCTGAAAGAATTGGTGAGCAGCGTTTAAAATTAATTTCAAGATGGCAGTCTTTTATTAATTTAGGAATAAAAATCCCTGGAGGTTCTGATTGTCCTATAGAAACTGGTAATCCATTATTTGAATTTTATGCAGCAGTTACAAGGCAAAATCATAGTTTATTGCCTAAAAATGGTTTTCAGCCACAAGAAAAAGTTCATTCTCAAAATGCACTAAATATGTTTACAAAATGGGGAGCATATGGTAGTTTTAATGAACATAATCAAGGACAAATTGAACTAGGCTATAATGGAGATTTAACAGTAATATCAGATGATATACTATCGGCAGAGCCTAGAAATATTTTAGATATTGATATATTATATACTATTGTAAATGGTAAGATAGCTTATAAGAAAAAATAAAAATACTATATTATTGATTGTTTTTATCTAGTTCTTTTTTAAATAAGTCTAAATCAAATTCATTACCATAAAATAAGGTGCTTCCACCTGCTACATGTGCTGCAATATTAACTGCAATTTTTATTTGTTCCTCAGTTGCTCCTGCATCTATAGCAAATTTTTTGTGAGCAGGAATACAATATTGACATTTTAATGCAGTAGAAACAGCCAGTGCAATTAATTCAGCGTATTTTTCTGGAATATCTGAATTTTTATATAACGCCTGCATATCTTTATCATTCTTGACGGCATCTTTAATTATAACTTTTGGGTAGACCGAATTCCAGGCATTTTCTTTGACTAGTGTTTTATATTCTTTATTGGATGCCGTAGCAAATACTGTTGATAAAACACAAATAAGTATTAATATCTTTTTCATTTTTTGACTCCTATGATTTATTAAATACTGAAAGTCTATTTTGTGCTTTTCGAAGAGATTTTTTTGCTCTTTCAAAATCTTGAGATTTATCACCTAGGCGCTCTTTAGCTTTTTTATATGACTCCTCAGCACGTTTTTGATTAATATTTTTTGATTCTTCGAATGTCTCGAGAAGTAATTGGACACCCTTAGACTGTATATCTGTAAAGCCACCACTGGTTGAAAAATATAATGTTTTACCATCGATGTTAATTTTTATCTCACCGACATCAAGAGCAATAATTGCATTTGCATGATTTGCTTCAATACCAACTAATCCATCTAAACCAGGGATTCGCAAATACGAAATATTTTCAAACGTATGTGTGCTTGTTGGTGTAATAATATCTAAGTGAAAAGTATTCATTATTTTTTCATCGATTTTGCTTTATCAAATACTTCATCAATAGTACCAACATACATAAAAGCATTTTCTGGTAATTCATCACACTCGCCATTTAAAATTGCCTCAAATGCTGATATTGTATCTTCCAATGAAACATATCTACCAGGTGTACCAGTAAATTGCTCTGCTACAAAAAATGGTTGTGATAAGAATTTTTGCATTCTTCTAGCTCTATGTACAGTTTGCTTATCCTCATCTGATAATTCATCCATACCTAAAATTGCAATAATGTCCTTTAGTTCATTATAATTTTGTAAGATTTTTTGTACTGATCTTGCTGTATTATAATGCCTATCACCGATTACTCTAGGATCTAAAATTCTTGATGATGATGCTAAAGGATCAACTGCAGGATAGATTCCTAGTTCGGCAATTTTTCTTTCCAGTACAGATGTTGCATCTAAGTGAGCAAATGCTGTAGCTGGAGCGGGGTCAGTTAAATCATCCGCCGGAACATATACAGCTTGAACTGATGTAACAGAACCATTTTTGGTAGATGTAATACGTTCTTGTAAATCGCCCATTTCTGTACCCAAAGTTGGTTGATAACCAACTGCGGAAGGCATTCGGCCTAGAAGCGCTGAAACCTCAGAACCTGCTTGTGTAAATCTGAATATATTATCAACAAACAAAAGAACATCTTTACCCTCTTCATCTCTAAAGTATTCTGCCATTGATAATGCGCTTAATGCAACTCTTAGTCTTGCGCCAGGAGGCTCGCTCATTTGACCAAATACCATCGCTGTTTTATCAATAACACCTGACTCGGTCATCTCTCTATATAAATCATTTCCTTCTCTAGTTCTTTCTCCAACACCTGCAAAGACTGAATAACCACCATGCTCAGTAGCAATATTTCTTATTAATTCTTGAATTAAAACTGTTTTACCAACACCAGCACCACCAAATAAACCAGTCTTTCCTCCCTTAGTATAGGGTTCCATTAAATCAACAACTTTAATACCAGTAACTAAAACTTCAGCTTCTGTTGTCAAATCTTCGTGTCTAGGAGCAGGTCTATGGATAGGATATCTTTTTTTAGTAGATATTTTATCTTTACCATCAATTGTATTTCCTATAACATCAAAAAGTCTCCCCAAAACATTTTCACCAACAGGAACAGAAATAGGCTCTCCTAAATCTTTGACAGCATGGCCTCTTACCAAGCCATCTGTTGTATCCATAGCTACTGTCCTAACCGTTGATTCTCCTAAATGTTGAGCAACTTCTAGTATAAGATTATCAGTATCATTTCTTTCAATTTCAAGAGCATTTAAAATTTCCGGGAGATTTCCATCAGGAAACTCCACATCTACAACAGCCCCCATAATTTGTGATATTTTACCCTGCATAATAGTATAGTTCCTTTCTTTAATTTGATAAAGCTTCTGCGCCACCTACAATTTCAAGCATTTCAGTAGTAATCGCAGTTTGTCTAGCTTTGTTAAATTCTAAATTTAATTCACTAATCATTTCTTTTGCATTTTCAGTCGCATTTTCCATTGCAAGCATTCTAGCTGCTTGCTCACTTGCAAATGATTCTAATAAAAATTGCCATATTTGAGTATTAAAATATTTTGGTACAAGTGATTTTATAATTTCAATTTTTGATGGCTCATAAATAATATCTTTTGAAGAAGACTGTTTTTCTTCTTGTTCAAATTCAATTGGTAAAATTTGGTTAGTTAATACTTCTTGTGAAGCTGCGTTTTTAAAATAGTTATAAATAACATCTACTTTATCTACTCTATGATGCAGAAAATATTCAATGATATTTTGGCCGATATTAATTGCCTTATTGAAGCTTAAGTCTAGCCATAAATCTTCATAATATTTTTCAACATCAAAGTTGCGTTTTGAAAAATATTCAAATCCTTTTTTACCAATACAAAACAATATAGTATTTTCTTTTCCTACAGCATTAATTGCATTTTCAGTTTTTTTAATTACATTAGAATTAAACGAACCTGCTAATCCTCTATCTGCTGTGATAAGAACAATACCATATTTAGTAGTTTTTGTGGGTTTATTTAATAAGGGCAGTAAAGAGCTATCAATATCATTCATCAGATTGCTTATTAAATCTTTCATTCGATTAGAGTATGGTCTCCCTTTTTCCATATTTTCTTGAGATTTTCTAAGCTTTGCAGCTGCTACCATTTTCATAGCCTTTGTAACCTTTTGAATACTAGTTACAGATTTAATTTGTGATCTTATATTTTTTAAATTTGCCATTAGCTATTAAATGTTTTTGTAAATGAATCCAACGCACTTTGTAATTCTTTTTCATTTGAATCATCAAGTTTCCCCGATGATGTAATACTATCTATCGTATTTTGATTGTTTGCTGATAAATATTCAACTAGTTCTGTTTCGTATTTACTAATATTTTCAATTCCAACATCATCTAGATAGCCTTTAACACCAGCATATAAAATAGCAATTTGATTTGCAACTGACATTGGTACATATTGGTTTTGTTTTAAAATTTCAACCATTATTTTACCACGATTTAATTGCTGTAATGTTGATTCATCTAAATCAGAACCAAATTTAGCAAACGCTTCAAGCTCTCTAAATTGAGCTAAATCAAGCCTCAGTGTACCTGCAATAGATTTCATTGCTTTTGTTTGTGCAGCTCCACCAACTCTTGATACTGATATTCCAACATCAACAGCGGGTCTAACACCGGCATTAAATATATCAGAATCCAGGAAGATTTGACCATCGGTAATTGAAATTACATTTGTTGGAATATACGCAGACACATCACCTTCTTGTGTTTCTATAACAGGCAATGCGGTTAAAGAACCACCACCTAAGTCATCACTTAGCTTGCTAGATCTTTCTAATAACCTGCTATGTAAATAGAATACATCGCCAGGATACGCTTCTCTACCAGGAGGTCTTCTTAATAAAAGAGACATTTGTCTGTATGCGCTTGCTTGTTTTGTTAAATCATCATAAACGATAAGAGCATGCTTACCATTATCTCTAAAAAATTCGCCCATTGATGCACCAGCATATGGAGCTATATATTGCATTGGTGCTGGATCTGATGCATTGGCTGCAACTACAATAGTATATTCCATAGCGCCAGCTTTTTCAAGCTCATTCACTACCCTAGCAACTGTTGACGCTTTTTGTCCTATAGCAACATAGATGCAATATACAGGATCTCCTGCTTTATAAGCATCTTTTTGATTTATAATTGCATCAATAGCAATTGCAGTTTTTCCAGTTTGTCTATCACCAATAATCAGTTCTCTTTGACCTCTTCCAATTGGAATCATACTATCAATACTTTTTAATCCTGTTTGTAATGGCTCAACAACAGGCTGACGTTGCATAACCCCTAAAGCTTTACGTTCAATTTGGTAGGATTCTTTAGCATTTATAGTACCTTTACCATCTAAGGGTTGTCCCAGTGGATTTACGACTCTACCCAACAATTCCTCTCCCACTGGCACTTCAACAATTTTACCCGTTCTTTTAGCAGTATCACCTTCCTTTACTAAACTAGAGTTCCCAAATAATACAATTCCTACATTATCTGTTTCAAGATTAAGAGCCATACCAAAGACATTATTTGGCAGCTCAACTAGCTCTGAACTCATTATATTCTCTAATCCACTAACTCTTGCAACACCATCACCAACATATGTTATTTCACCTACTTCAGAAACATCGATATCAACATTGTGGCTTTGTAATTGTTCTTTTAATAAAGATACTATTTCATCTGTTTTAAAATCCATTATTACTCCTGATTACATATTATGTAAAGTTTTTTTTAATTGATTTATTTGATAACTTACAGAATTATCAAATATGTTGTTTCCAACTCGTAATTTCATTCCACCTATTATACTTGGATCAGTTATATTATTAACAGAAGGAGAATTATTTAATATTCCATCTATTTTTTGTGAAAGAGAATTTAGTTCATTTTCACTTAACTTGGTTGCTGTAATAATATCCACTTGATTAATACCTAGGTGAGACTCACTCAAATAATTGAATTTTGATATGATTTTAAGTAACTCGTTTGAGTGATTATTATTAATGATAATATTTAAAAATTCTAATGTCAACGGACTTAACATGTTCAAGGCATTATTTATTATATCAACTTTTTTATTTAAATCAATTTTCTTTGTTATGAATATCAATCTAAATGTGGATGTTTTTTTAAAAAGATAAGCAATTAATTGCAGTTCTTTTTTAACTAATAAAGTATTATTGACTTTAACGGATACATCAAAAAGTGATTTTGCATATTTACTGCTATTATACATTGTTAGTTCGCACGTTTAAATTCATCGACTGTTTCTTCAATCATTTTTTTATTATCATCACTATTTAAATTACGTTTTATAACTTTTTCAGATGCTTTCAGTGCAATATCAACAACAGTACTTTTAATTTCATTTAAAGCTTTTTGTTTTTCAGCATCAATTTGCTCCTTAGCTTTATGAAGCATGTTATCATATTGTTCTTTACCATCTGTTTCAAGTTTTTGTTTTAATTTATCTCCAGCTTCTCTTGCATTACTGACAATTTCCTGCGCTTCAATTCTAGCTTTTTGTAATATCTGTTCATTTTTTTCTGCTTGAACTTCAGCTTCTGCAGTAACTTTTTCAGCTTTTGATAAAGATTCTTCAATTTGTTTGGCACGAGCATCTAAGGTATCCATCAATGGACCCCAAGCCTTCCATTTTAAAACAAGTAGCAGTACTAAAAAAGTTGCTATTGTCCACAATGTTAGTCCTGTATTTGGCATTAACCAATCATTAATCCAGCTGCCACCATTATCGGCAGCAAATAGACTATTGAAGATTACTATATAAATAAAATATTTCGATTTATTCATATATGTTTTATCCTACTACTGCAAGTATGCAAACAACTAGAGCGATAATAGCAACACCTTCAAGTAGAAATAAAGGAAGGTTAACTGCTCCACTAATATCTTTAGCTGCTTCCGGTTGTCTTGCTATTGCATTAGCTGCAGCTGAAGCAAACATACCTATCCCAATTGCTGCTCCAATAACAATCATTCCAGCACCTAGAGGTGCAAATGCTGCCCCTGGATTAGCGGCAAATACTGAGGATATACCAATCATACCTAGTGTTGTTTTTCTTAATATCGACATTTTCTATTCTCCTTTTATTATTTAATGATCTGCATGAATTGCCATGCCAATAAAAACACATGACAAAAGTGTAAAAACATAAGCCTGCACTAAGCTTACAATAATTTCTAAGCCATAAATTGCTGTATTTAATAAAATAGCAATAAAACCTGCAAAAAACCCAATTGGATAATTAAAAGCGCTTGGGTCCGTTTGTCCTGCAATACCATTACCCAATATAATGGGCAATGCAAAAATAGCCACCATTCCAATATGTCCAGCAGTCATGTTGGCCCCAAGTCTCATAATTAAAGCAAAAGGTTTAACAAACATGCCAATAATTTCAATTGGAATTAAAATAATTAGTACAGGTCCAGGGACGCCACTTGGAACCATATTTTTCCAATGACCAATAAATCCATGCTTTTTTACACCTGCAACTATAATAGCAAAAAATGTAATAGTTGCTAGACCTAAAGTCATCCCAAAATTACCTGTTGCAGTGGAACCACCACCACCACCAATTTTAATAAATTCAAAAAATGGAATTAAACCTAATAAATTGCATGTTAAAATAA